>NZ_JADPLO010000029.1:0-73073 GCF_015667765.1 Bacteroides sp. 1001302B_160321_D4
TACAAATCTAACAATTGAATTTTTTAGGTTTAATTATAAAATGCGTAATCCAAAGAATGTTCTAATAAATATACGTATTGGCAAAGCTATAAAGAGGCAAGCTCCTGATATTATCTATATGAATTATAGTATCTATTCACCATGGGAATTGCCTATGTTTTATTTATTACCCAAGAGACATTATATTCAAACAGCACATCAGGGAGAAGCTCATATAGGCATGGGGCATAAGAAATTATTAAATGTACTGCGCAGATTGGTTTATTCGCGAGTAAAATATGTCAATATGTTTTCTAAATCACAAGCAGGGCTTTTTCAAAAACATTTTCCTAATTCGAAGATATTTAAGATTCCTTTAGCTTTAAAAGACTTTGGTGTTCCTACTATTGTGAAACCTAAAGATGGTATTATTCGATTCCTTTCATTTGGTACAATTAATTATGCTAAAAATATTGATTTGTTAATAGATGCTGCATGTGTACTTTATGATAAAGGATATCGAAACTTTAGGGTATCGATTAATGGCATGTGTAAAGATTGGAGTTCTTATCAGACAAAAATAAAATATCCAGAGCTTTTTGATATAGATATTCGGTCAATAGATAATTCTGAAATAGCTAATCTATTTGCTTCCGCTGACTATTTTGTTCAACCTTATAGAGTGGTGTCTCAAAGCGGTCCTACAAAGATTGCTTTTAATTATAATCTTCCGATTATAGCTTCGAATTTGCCAGGTTTTTCGGATGAGATTCTTGAAAATGTAAATGGATATCTTTTTGAACCAGGAAACGTAAACGATTTAGTTCGTGTAATGGCCTCTGCTATAGATACGTATACACGTGATTATAGTAAGTTGAAGGCTTCAATGGCAGAGCATACAGAACAGTATTATTCGGCAGAAAAAATAGCCTCTCAATATATAGAAATGTTTGATGAAGTATTATGTAGATAGTTTTTTAGATTAAAATCGTATGAAGGAAAAATTAAAGTTGGCTATTAAAGGGAATGTTTTTATCGTATGGCTACGTATTCTATTTGACAAAATAGGAGAGTCCTTTTCATTGACTTTGTATAGTGGAAGTACAAACCAGACAAAGGATATTTTTAAAAAACAGGCTGAATTACAAATCAGAATACATGCTTTGGAAAAGGGTATGTCTATTGGAAAAGTCAAAGTCGGTTTTGGAAAGGAAAAGGCTTTTGCTATCATAAAAGATCTTGCTGATTTGCTAAAAAGAGGAGGGGAAAAACAATTTGTTATAGAATCGGTTTCCGTATTGCAGAAATATGTAGAATTTAATAAGGATATGGGTGCTGATATGACAGAAGTGGAGATTCCTCTCCATAAGTTGTGTTCTTGTTACGATATTCAGATTATGGATGTAGGTGGAATATATAATCTTAGTTTGAAAGATATTTCTAGCAAATTGAAATCTCCATTTGATGAATTTTCTCAATTACGTTTTTCTATTCGCGATTTTGGATCCTTACCTGTGGATTTAGAACATGTGTGTGCCGCATTAAGGCTTTGTGAACGTACTCCATCTGCTTGTAATAGGCAAAGTTGGAGAGTTCATGTGTATACGGAAAATAAGTTAGTTACAAAAATGTTCAAATTACAGGGAGGAAGCAAGGGGTTTAATGAACAAATGCAATGTGCTATTCTTGTATGTGGTGATTTGAGGAATTATGGTTTTTATGAACAAAATCTTCCTTTTGTTGATGGAGGTCTTTATGCAATGAATCTTCTTTACGCTCTTCATTATTATGGTTTAGCGACAATACCATTGACTATGGGGCATAAATGGAGAATTACAAAAAAAATAAAACAGGAGATGCATCTCCCGAGTCATGAAGTTCCAGTTCTTTTGATAGGTGTAGGAACGTTTAAGGACAATTATAAAGTAGCAGTTTCGCATCGCTATTCGTATAATGAATATGTGAAATTCAATCAATAAATAATGAGAGTCGGATTACTGACTTTTGATGATGAAAAGAGAAAAATAATATTTAAAAGTTTTCTTGTAATAACGATATAAAGATGAATCAATGAAAATATTAATAGTAACTTTTACAGGTGGAGTTAATCCTGGTACTATTATGCAAGCAATAGGGGTGCAAACAGCCTTCAAACAGTTGTATTCTAATGCTCGTATAGAGTTCTTGGATTTTCCGGATTTTAAAAGAGGCAAATTATCTGTTAGGGGGAAAAATGATTCACTATGGCATACATTTTTACAGAAAGCGTTTGCGGCTTTTCGGTTGATTAAATATAATAAACTTAGAAAGACGTATTTCAATTATTCTCCAAGAGTGGATATATTCAATTACGATGAGGCTTCTACAGCTTTTATTAAACAGTATGATTTAGTTGTAATTGGAAGTGATACAATCTTAGAGCAAGGCTATAATTTAGATGGAACAAAAATAGGATTGAATTGGATGCCTTTATTTGTCCCAAAACTTTATTTTGCAGCTAGTGCCTCTCCAGCTACTTTTAATCCTAGCATTGACTTAAAAGAGGTGGTGGAAAAGGCTTTGTTTATAGGACTTAGAGATAACCTAACAGTACAGTTCTTTATTAACAAGCTCGGAATAGAAGCAAATCGTTTAGTTAAACAACCGGACCCTTCTTATTATTTAGATATTACAAAATTTATATTGCCTCAAAGATTAAAGAATAAAATTGATTCGAAAAAGAAATATGCTTTATACAATTTCAATTCGGACTTCCCATATCGGAAAAAATTGGCTGATAACTTGAGAAGCTTAGGTTATCAAGTCATTTCAACGGCTTATAATCCTTATGCAGATATGTGTTTTGATACAGTGCATGCTTTTGAATGGGCTGCAGTATTTCCATATATGGATATAATAGTAACAGAAAGATTTCATGATTCTGTTTTTGGTTTACGTAATTGTAGGCCAGTGGTAGCAATTGACTGGGATAAAAACAGATTTGCGGCTGAAGGGGATTCAAAAACATTTAGGATATTAGAAGATTATGGACATCAACATCTACATTTTAATCTGTGTGGCAGTGCAGATTTAACCACTATTTGTACTACTGTCGAAAATATAACTCATTTGTTTGATTTGAAGAAAATAAAGGAAGTAAATAATATCCAAACTGAATCTGCTAATAAGATTCTGATTGTTCTAAAAGATATTCTGTTAAGAAATAATTTGTTATGAAAAAAATTAAAATATGCTATGTAATTTCCTCTTTGAGTAATCAAGGTCCTCCGAATGTCCTCTATAATATTATACAGTATATGGACTTTTCTATATTTGAAGTTTCGATAATTACGATGGTCCCGGAACAAGAAATTTCACGTATTGAGGAATTTAGGGTATTGCCGATAAGAATTATTCAAATGTCTCCGGATAAAATACAAAATCCTATTGCAATGTTCTTTACATTAAAGAAATCAGTGGAACGGATAAATCCGGATATTCTTCATACACATTGTCCTCGTTCAATGTTCTTAGTGCCATTTCTCTCATCTAAATATAAAAAGATAGAGACTGTTCATATATTCCCAGGTATACAACAGAAAGTGATGTATGGTAAATGGAAAGGAAAAATCGTAATTGCGCTTAGTCATTTCTTTACAAAGAAGATGGATTTACCTATTGCTTGTTCGGAAAGTGTAGCACAAAGTTATTGGGATGAACAACACTATAAGATGAAAGCCATCCCAAATGGTTCTTCATTATCATTATGGAAATACGACGAAGAGCAAAAAGCAAAACTAAGAAAAGAGTTGGGATTAAAAGATGATGTGAAATATTTTATTTTTATCGGGCGTTTTTCACAAGAAAAGAATCCAGATATGATAATACGTGCTTTTGAAGAACTAAAAGATGATAGAATCGGTCTTCTCTTGCTTGGTAATGGAGAACTATACGATGAACTGAAAAAGCATGAAACCGAAAATCTAAAAATGCCTGGATTTAAATCGAATATATATGATTATTTAAAAGCATCAGACTATTATATATCAGCTTCGGATGTAGAAGGGTTGGCTAATACGTTATTGGAAAGTATGACAGTTGGATTACCTTGTGTACTTTCTGATATCCCATCTCACAAAGAGGTTTTAAGTAAGGCAAAACAAACAATTGGATATACGTTCAATAACAAAGATATGAATGGATTAAAAAATGCTATTCATGATATATTGAAAATTGATGAGAATTGTACTAGGATTTACATTCAATCTCTTTTTGATAAATATTACACAGCGCAAAAAATGTCAGAATCTTATCAGAAAGCCTATATTGATTTGGTAAATAATCTATGATATTATTATTGAAAGTTTATGATTACAGTATCTATCGTTGCCTATAAAACAAGTATTGAAGAAATGAGTAAATGCTTGCAGTCATTAACCTCACCACTTGTTTCTACTATTTATATTGTTGATAATTCCAATCAAAAGTATATTGCGAATTTCTGTATGCAATATTCTAATGTTGTGTATATTGGCAGTGAGAATGTAGGTTATGGAGCAGGGCATAATAAGGCTTTGCGACAAGTTCTTCGAACTCAAGAGAAATACCATTTGGTTCTCAATTCAGATGTATATTTTGAGGCATCAGTATTAGATCATTTGGTAGGGTATATGGAGACAAACCCAGATGTAGCACAAGTACAACCGAATGTTGTTTATCCCAACGGGGAAATGCAATATACGTGTAGGCTATTACCTACGCCGGCTAATCTTATTTTTCGTAGGTTTCTGCCTAAAAAGATGGTAGAGAAAATGAATTATCGTTATACGCTTCAGTTTAATGACCATAAGAAAGAAATGAACATTCCTTATCATCAAGGTAGTTTTATGTTTTTTAGATTGGAATGTTTTGAAAAAGTGGGGTTGTTTGACGAAAGATTTTTTATGTATCCGGAGGATATTGATATTACTCGAAGAATGCATAAATATTATCGTACCATGTTTATACCTGATGAGACAATTGTGCATGCACATCGGGCTGCTTCTTATAAAAGCAGGAAAATGCTTAAAATACATATAACAAACATGATTAAGTATTTTAATAAATGGGGATGGATATATGATAAAGAGCGCAGTGTTTGGAACAAACAGTTATTGAAAGAATTGGGGTATAAGAAATAAACTTTTCCATATATAAATTATGAACTACATCATTACGGGTGGTACTGGTTTCATCGGTACTCACTTGACCAATTTAATTAAAACACTTCATCCACAAGCTAAAGTCTATAATCTTGATATTGTGAAGCCGGGTACTCCCTTGCCTACAGTAAAGGATTATAAACCTGCATTGTGTGAAGGACAGTTTTTGCAATCGGAATTTATTTACTGTGATGTGCGAAAACCAATAGAAGTGCCATTTGAGGTGACTTCAGAGGATGTAATTTTCAACTTTGCAGCCGTACATCGCACTCCTGGGCACCCTGACCGTGAGTATTTTGAAACAAATATTCGCGGTGCAGAGAATGTTTGTGCATTTGCCGAGAAATATAATATAAGAAAAATCGTATTTACATCGTCAATTGCCCCTTACGGAGCAGCTGAAACGTTGAAGGAGGAAACTACATTACCTACTCCAAACACTCCTTATGGTATATCTAAATTAGTGGCTGAAAAGGTTCATATTGCTTGGCAGGCTAAGAAACAGGCAGAACGTCAATTGACAATTGTACGTCCGGGTGTAGTATTTGGGAAAGGGGAGAATGGAAACTTTACCCGTCTATATTGGGGGATCAAAATGCACACTTTTGCTTATCCCGGGCGCAAAGATACCATCAAGGCTTGTATTTATGTGAAAGAACTAGTACGTTTCATGTTATATCGTTTGGAGCATCATGAGGAGGGTGTAGAATTGTATAACTGTACTTTTGAGCCTGCCTACACCATACAGCAAATAGTAGACACAATTAAGAAGGTGACAGGTCTGAACCAAGTGGTTCCGTATATACCAAATTCTTTGATTATGCCTGTTGCTTATTGTGCAAAGATGATAGGGAGTCCTATGGGGGTATGTCCGGCGCGTGTAAAGAAGTTACAGATATCCACAAATATTTGTGGAAAGAAACTAGCTGCATCGGGTTATAAATTTCATTATACTTTCGAAGAAGCGATTGCTGACTGGTATAAAGATAATGATAATCTTTATCTGAAATAAAAAATATTGGCTCTTTAATATATTAGTGTATGCAGGAAGTCCAACGTTTTAACAAAGTCCTAAAATCTTTGGTCCTTTTGGGGGATCTTATTTTGCTGAACCTGCTTTTATGGGGATTTAATTTGTTACTGGGTACCCGTTTCTGGTGTGTGCATTGCGGTTCTATCTTTCAGGGCATGACTCTTATCACTCTGTGCTATTTACTTTGTAACATGCATTCAGGTGTTATTCTTCATCGTCCTGTGGTACGTCCTGAGCAGATCATGATCCGTGTCTTACGTAACATGGTTCCTTTTGTCTTTTTTTCGGTTTGTACGTTGCTTGTTTTTCATTTTCATTTTTCTCATTCTCGATATTTCGGACTGTTTTATGTTGCTTTAATAATTGTTATTGTTAGCTATCGTCTAATTTCCCGTCACTGTTTGGAGCTTTATCGGAAAAAGGGAGGAAATGTCCGCAAGGTAGTATTAGTTGGAAGCCATGAGAATATGCAAGAACTTTATCATGCGATGACGGATGATCCTACGTCTGGTTATCGTGTAGTGGGCTATTTTGAGGATTTTCCTTCGGACCGGTATCCGCAGGATGTTCCATACTTGGGACAACCCAATGAAGTAAGTGTTTTCTTAGAAAAACATGCGGGAGAGATCAATCAGCTTTATTGTAGCCTTCCTTCTGTACGTAGTGCGGAGATTGTTCCTATCATTAATTACTGTGAAAACCATTTGGTCCGTTTCTTTAGTGTTCCAAATGTCCGTAATTATTTGAAACGTAGGATGCATTTTGAATTATTGGGGAATGTTCCTGTACTTTCCATTCGTTGTGAGCCATTGGAATCACTGGAGAACCGTATTATCAAGCGTGCTTTTGATGTTGTTTGTTCAGGGTTATTTCTTATTACGGTTTTTCCGTTCGTTTATATATTCTTTGGAATTGCGATCAAGTTAAGTTCTCCCGGTCCTGTTTTTTTCAAACAAAAACGCAGTGGTGAGGATGGCCGTGAATTCTGGTGTTACAAGTTTCGTTCAATGAAGGTTAATGCGCAATGTGACACTCTTCAGGCTACGGAAAATGATCCTCGTAAAACACGTATCGGAGAGATAATGAGAAAGACGAGTGTGGACGAATTGCCTCAATTTATCAATGTATTGAAAGGAGATATGTCTATTGTAGGTCCTCGTCCTCACATGTTAAAACATACAGAGGAATATTCTAATCTGATAAACAAGTTTATGGTTCGTCACTTCGTTAAACCTGGAATAACTGGCTGGGCTCAAGTGACGGGCTTTCGCGGTGAGACGAAAGAGCTCTGGCAGATGGAGGGACGTGTGCAACGTGATATCTGGTATATAGAGCATTGGACTTTTTTATTGGACTTATATATTATGTATAAGACGGTGTATAATGCTATACATGGAGAAAAAGAAGCATATTAATAAAATAAAACTTAGGAATTAAAGGGCGTTTAATTATGAATTCAAGAATTATGATGAGAAGACTAAACAAAAGAAATTTGTGGCTACTATTGTTGCCATTCCTATTGGCTGGCTGTCAGTCTTATAAAAAGGTTCCCTATTTCCAGAATGTGGAAGTTGTGAACGAGGTAGAACAACAGGAAAAATTGTATGATGCCAAGATCATGCCCAAGGATTTGTTGACTATTGTGGTATCGTGTACTAATCCTGAACTTGCGATACCTTTTAACCTGACAGTTGCCAGCAATGCCGGAATAGCTGTGAGTACTTCGTCTTATGTGACTACTCAACCTGTATTACAGCCTTATTTGGTAGATAATGAAGGAAACATAAATTTTCCGGTGTTAGGAGAATTGAAGTTAGGAGGCTTAACGAAAAGGGAAGCAGAACAGCTGATTATAGATAAATTGAAGCCTTACATGAAGGAGACTCCCATCGTAACGGTCCGTATGGTAAATTATAAAATATCTGTTATCGGTGAGGTTACCCGTCCCGGAACTTTTACTATCTCTAATGAGAAAGTGAATCTGTTGGAGGCATTGGCTATGGCTGGTGATATGACGGTATACGGTCTTCGTGATAATGTAAAGTTGATTCGTGAAGATGCAAACGGCAAACAGCAAATTGTAACTTTGGATTTGAACAAGGCCGAAACCATTCTTTCACCTTACTATTGGTTGCAACAGAATGATATTGTTTATGTAACTCCCAATAAAGCAAAGGCTCGAAATTCAGATGTAGGTAACAGTACCAGTCTTTGGTTCTCTGCCACCTCTATCTTGGTATCCATCGTCAGTCTATTAGTAAATATTTTAAAATAATGATTTGTAATGAAAGAAACAGATTTCAACGAAGCACAAGAATCTAAGGAAGAAAATATAGACGTTAAGGAACTATTGTTTAAATATTTGATCCACTGGCCTTGGTTTGTGGGGGCGGTTGTGGCGTGTTTGATTGCGGCATGGGTCTATTTGTATGTATCCACTCCCGTATATAATATTTCCGCTACGGTTTTAATAAAGGATGATAAGAAAGGGGGGAGTGCCGGAATGCTTTCCGGGTTGGAGAGTCTGGGATTGGATGGTATGATCTCTTCTTCGCAGAATATTGATAACGAGATTGAAGTTCTCCGTTCAAAGACTATCGTCAAAGAGGTGGTTGAAGATTTGGGACTCTATATTTCTTATACAGATGAGGATGAGTTTCCTTCCAGGAACATGTATAAGACTTCACCTGTACAAGTGAGTCTGACTCCGCAGGAGGCTGATTTGTTGGAGGAGCCGATGATTGTGAAAATGGCATTACAACCACAGGGAAGTATGGATGTGACTGTGAAAATTGACGATGATGAATATCAGAAACATTTTGAGAAATTGCCGGCGGTTTTTCCTACCGATAAAGGGACATTGGCTTTTTTCCTGACGCCGGACTCGGTATTATCTTCTAAAAGAACATCGGAAGAAACTACAGCTTCGGAAAAGACTACACGCAATATAACAGCAACAATTAATAAGCCTTTGGCTGTAGCGAAATGGTGTTGCAAGAATATGACTATAGAACCCACTTCCAAAACTACTTCTGTAGCTGTCATATCGTTGAAAAACTCAAATGTGCAGCGAGGCAAAGATTTTATCAATAAACTATTGGAGATGTATAATATCAATACGAATAATGATAAGAATGAAGTGGCACAGAAAACTGCAGAATTTATCAATGAACGTATTGGAATTATTTCAAAAGAACTCGGTAGCACGGAAAAGGATTTGGAGAGTTTTAAACGTGGGGCAGGTATTACGGATTTGACCAGTGATGCTCAGATCGCTTTAACTGGTAGTGCTGAATATGAAAAGAAGCGTGTAGAGAATCAAACCCAGATTAATTTGCTGCAGGATCTTCAGAAATATATGCAGAATGAAGGTTATGAGGTTCTGCCCAGTAATATCGGATTGCAGGATTTGAATCTTGCGGCTGCCATTAATCGTTATAATGATGTGCTTGTTGAGAGAAAACGTTTGCTGCGTACGTCAACAGAGAATAATCCTACCATTATAAACCTGGATACCAGCATTAGTGCAATGAAAGAGAATGTGCAAGTTTCTTTAGACAGGGTGTTGCGTGGATTGTTTATTACAAAGGCAGATTTGGATCGTGAAGCGAGCCGTTATTCCCGTCGCATTAGTGAGGCACCTGGGCAGGAGCGCGAATTTGTGAGTATTGCGCGTCAGCAGGAAATTAAGGCCGGACTCTATTTGATGCTTCTTCAGAAACGTGAGGAAAATGCTATAACTCTGGCTGCTACAGCCAATAATGCAAAGATTATAGATGAAGCTATAGCAGATGATGCTCCTGTGGCTCCTAGAAGTAAAATTATTTATTTGATCGCTTTGATACTAGGAGTCGGAATTCCGGTAGGGGTTATATATTTGCTTGAATTAACCAAATTCAAGATTGAAGGTCGTGCAGATGTAGAAA
The DNA here is from genome assembly GCF_015667765.1 of Bacteroides sp. 1001302B_160321_D4. Classification (NCBI taxonomy): domain Bacteria; kingdom Pseudomonadati; phylum Bacteroidota; class Bacteroidia; order Bacteroidales; family Bacteroidaceae; genus Bacteroides; species Bacteroides sp. 1001302B_160321_D4. Next base: position 10,119 of record NZ_JADPLO010000029.1, read on the forward strand.
AACTTACTAGTGCACCTATTGTCGGTGATATCCCGTTGACAGATGAAAAGCAGGGAGCTATTGCTGTATTTGAGAATCAAAACAATCTGATGAGTGAAACTTTCCGCAATGTCCGAACGAATCTTCAGTTTATGCTTGGAAATGGCAAGAAGGTGATTTTAGTTACTTCCACAGTCAGTGGTGAAGGTAAATCTTTTATCTCTGGTAATCTTGCTATCAGTCTTTCTTTATTAGGGAAGAAGGTAGTAATAGTTGGTCTTGATATCCGCAAGCCAGGTTTGAATAAGGTATTCAATATATCAAAAAGAGAACAAGGGATAACTCAATATTTGGCTAATCCGGAAAAGAATTTGATGGATTTGGTACAGCTCTCTGATGTCAGTAAGAATCTCTATATTCTTCCTGGTGGAACAGTTCCTCCTAACCCGACAGAATTGTTAGCACGTGATGGATTGGATAAAGCGATTGAGACTCTCAAAAAGAATTTTGAATATGTAATACTCGATACCGCTCCTGTCGGTATGGTAACTGATACCTTATTAATAGGACGTGTGGCTGATTTATCTGTTTATGTATGTCGTGCGGATTATACCCGTAAAAATGAGTATACTTTGATTAATGAACTTATTGATGGAAATAAGTTGCCTAACCTATGTACAGTAATAAATGGTTTGGATTTGAAGAAAAGAAAGTACGGTTATTATTACGGTTATGGTAAATATGGCAAGTATTATGGTTATGGTAAACGATACGGCTATGGTTATGGATATGGAGAACAATCTGCTAAGGAAGAATAAATCTATTGATAACCAAGATATTTTAAAATTAATAATGTCATAGAGTGGTTTATAATACTTTACACAAAAGTGAGATGAAACATGTAGGTCCCTAACTTCATGCTACACACATGAAGAACCCTACATTTTGTGGTCAGGAAATATACAGCGGTGTATTCCTGATCAACGCCCTCATGTCGGTGCAAATCCGATGTGATTTCTATAATATCAACTGTCTGTGAAGATCGTTGATATTTTTTTGTAAAACAGTGAATGGTGCGATGAATATTTTTTGTAGCTTTGTGAAAAATCGAATTGAAATGGAAAATTTACGAAGATACCCCATTGGGATACAGACTTTTTCGGAAATACGGAAAAGTAATTACCTTTATATTGATAAGACGGAATATGTGTATTGGATGGTACATTTCACTAAATACATATTCTTGAGTCGTCCTCGTCGTTTTGGTAAGTCATTGTTGACTTCTACATTACATAGTTATTTCTCTGGTCAGAAAGAATTATTTCAAGGGTTGGCTATAGAAAAGCTGGAAAAGGAGTGGACGGAATATCCAGTGCTTCACTTTGATATGAGTACAGCCAAGCATGCAGACTGTGAACAGCTGTTGCAAGAGTTGAATATGAAGCTAATTCGTTATGAGGAGGTTTACGGAAAGATGGAGGGAGAGGTTAATCCAAATCAGCGTCTGGAAGGACTCATCAAGCGCGCTTACGAGCAGACAGGGAAACAAGTGGTTGTGCTGATAGATGAATACGATGCTCCTCTGCTGGATGTAGTACACGAGAAAGAGAGGCTTGGCGTATTGCGTAACATCATGCGCAATTTCTACAGCCCTCTTAAAGCGTGTGATCCTTATTTGCGGTATGTGTTTTTGACCGGTATCACCAAATTCTCCCAACTTAGTATATTTAGTGAATTGAACAATATCAAGAATATTAGCATGAATGAGTCTTATGCTGCCATTTGCGGTATTACAGAAAACGAGATACTTGTCCAAATGAAAGATGATGTAGACGCATTAGCCCAAAAACTGGAGGTTACTTCTGAAGAGGTATTGGCAAAACTGAAAGAAAACTACGACGGCTATCATTTCACTTATCCGTCTCCTGATATATATAATCCATTCAGTTTGCTTAACGCTTTTGCAGATGGTAAATTTAATTCATATTGGTTTGGTAGTGGTACGCCTACTTATTTGATAAAGATGCTGGATAAATTTGGTGTAGCGCCTTCCGAGATAGGGAGAAAAACTGCGGTTGCGGAGGATTTTGATGCACCTACAGAAAGGATGGTGAGCATTACTCCATTGTTATATCAAAGTGGCTATATCACGATAAAAGATTATGATAAGGAGTTAGATTTATATACATTGGATATTCCTAATAAGGAGGTAAGAATAGGTTTGATGAAAAGTCTTCTTCCTAATTATGTTGCTAGTAAAACACCGGAAACCAATACTATGGTAGCTTATCTTTCCCGTGATATTCGTAATGGTGATATGGATGCTGCTTTACGTCGTTTGCAAACGTTTCTGTCTACCATTCCTCAATGTGATAATACGAAATATGAGGGGCACTACCAACAGATGTTTTATATTATATTCAGTTTGTTGGGCTATTATGTAGATGTGGAGGTTCGTACTGCCAGTGGACGGGTGGATATGGTGCTTCGTACAAAGACTACGTTGTATGTGATGGAATTGAAACTGGACAAGAGTGCGGATAGGGCGATGGAGCAAATTGATCTGAAGAATTACCCCAAACGTTTTGCTTTGTGCGGATTGCCTATAGTAAAGGTGGCTGTCAGTTTTGATAGCGAACAGTGTACAATAGGGGAATGGAAAATTCTAAAAGCTTAATTATATTGCTGATTAATAAATTGTTATGTACTAGTATGAATATAAAGAGCTCCGCAAGGGGCTTTTTTCTTTTCTATCCGGAATAAAAGCTTCACCTTTGCAGTGTTGATCAACAAAACGTGAATAAATAATTTGAATTTAAATCTTTAAAAAAACGTAGTATGAGTGTAATTTACAAAGTCATTACGCGGCCGACGGATCCGCGTGTTCCCAATTCTCCCAAGAGATATTATCCGCATCTGATCACTTTAGGTCAGTCTGTCAACCTGAAATATATTGCACAGAAAATGCAGGATCGTTCTTCGCTGTCTGTTGGTGATATCAAGAGTGTGATCCAGAATTTTGTGGAAAAGATGAAGGAACAGTTGTTGGAAGGTAAGTCTGTGAATATTGAAGGTCTGGGCGTCTTTATGTTGACTGCCCGTTCGAAAGGTGCCGAACTGGCGAAGGATATTAATGCAAAAAGTGTAGAGAGTGTTCGTATCTTTTTTCAGGCGAATAAAGAGCTGCGCGTTACAAAGACTGCCACCCGTGCAGATGAGAAGTTGGATTTGATTAGCTTGGATGAATATCTGAAGAAGCTTAATATGACAATTTCTCCTAATGATCCTGAAAAACCGGATGATGGCGGAGAAGAAGGCGGAGGAAATGAAGGTGGCGGTAGCGGAGAAGCACCGGAACCTGCCGCATAATGAATTGTCAATTAACGATTGATGGTTAGGGTGTTTATTTAGTGTTTAATAAAAAAAGAAAAATGTCTATGAAAAAAACGTGGAGTATTATTTTGAAAGTGATTATTGCTGTTGCTGGTGCAATTGCCGGAGTGGTCGGTGTGCAGGCAGCAAACTTGTAATTGATTATCTTATAAATAGGTATATTTATGAATGAATAACAGGCGGGAAAAATCCCGCCTGTTTGTGTTTTAGATATAATAGAGGATTACTTTCTTGAAAAATGCTCTTTTTTGTTTTGTTTCGTGCTATTTGTTATGAGTGCCGCTCCATATTTTAACAAAATAGAAATTATAATCAAACTCGTTGGCTGAATAGCGGATTTTATCTACCTTTGTACCTTAATTAAATGCGTCATTTTAAGCAAGAAAAAACATGATTCGAAAAATAATAAAGGCTCTTTGGATATTTCTGGCAGTCATTGTGTTGGCTATTGTTGTCATCTTTGTCTCTATCTCAAAGGGTTGGATTGGTTATATGCCTCCTGTAGAGGAACTTGAAAATCCGAGTTATAAATTTGCAACGGAGATTTTCTCTGAAGATGAAAAAGTGCTTGGCACGTGGTCTTACAGTAAGGAAAACCGGGTGTACACAGCTTACAAGGATTTGTCGCCTAGTATTATCAATGCTCTTATTGCAACGGAAGATGTTCGTTTTGTCGAACATTCAGGAATTGATGCCAAGGCATTGTTTCGTGCGTTTGTAAAACGTGGTTTGATGTTTCAGAAAAATGCAGGTGGAGGTAGCACCTTGTCGCAACAGCTTGCCAAACAGTTGTTTACAGAGAATGTGGCGAGAAATACACTGCAACGTCTTTTCCAGAAACCGATTGAATGGGTGATTGCGGTGAAGCTTGAACGTTACTACACCAAAGAGGAAATATTGAGTATGTATCTCAATAAATTTGATTTCCTGAATAATGCGGTTGGTATTAAAACTGCTGCGCATACCTATTTCGGCTGCGAACCGAAGGATTTGAAGATTGAAGAAGCGGCTACGCTGGTTGGTATGTGTAAGAATCCGTCGCTTTACAATCCGGTTCGTTTCAACGAACGTTCGCGTGGCCGTCGTAATGTAGTGCTTGAGCAGATGCGTAAAGCTGGTTATATCACAGATGCAGAATGTGATTCTTTGCAGGCTCTTCCGCTGAAACTAAAATATAACCGCGTTGACCACAAAGAGGGATTGGCTACCTATTTCCGCGAATATCTCCGTGGTGTGATGACAGCACCGAAACCGGTAAAAAGTGATTATCGTGGTTGGCAAATGCAAAAATTCTACGAAGATTCTATCGCGTGGGAAACTAACCCGTTGTATGGTTGGTGTGCAAAAAATAAAAAGAAAGACGGTACGAATTATAACATCTATACAGATGGATTGAAGATTTATACGACGATCAATTCACGTATGCAGCAATATGCAGAGGATGCAGTAAAAGAGCATTTAGGTGATTATTTGCAACCTGTGTTTTTCAAAGAAAAAGAGGGAAGCAAAAATGCTCCATACGCAAGATCACTGCCGGAAAAACGAGTGGAGGAGTTGCTGACAAAAGCTATGAAGCAGACGGATCGTTATCGTCTTATGAAAGAGGCGGGAGCTTCGGAACAGCAGATTCGTAAAGCGTTCGATACCCCGGAAGAAATGACCGTCTTTTCCTGGAAAGGAGATAAAGATACAATTATGACACCGATGGATTCCATCCGTTACTACAAATCTTTCTTGCGGACAGGATTCATGTCGATGGATCCGGTAAGCGGACATGTGAAGGCTTATGTAGGCGGACCGAATTATGTATATTTCCAGTATGATATGGCAATGGTGGGACGTCGTCAGGTAGGTTCTACTATCAAACCGTATTTGTATACATTAGCAATGGAAAATGGATTTTCTCCTTGCGACCAGACACGCCACGTAGAGCAAACGTTGATTGATGAGAATGGAACTCCTTGGACGCCTCGTAATGCAAATAATAAACGTTATGGGGAAATGGTGACTCTGAAGTGGGGATTGGCTAATTCTGACAACTGGATTTCTGCTTATCTGATGGGCAAATTGAATCCGTATAATCTTGTACGTTTGATCCATAGTTTTGGGGTTCGTAATAAAGCAATCGACCCGGTGGTTTCGCTTTGTCTGGGACCTTGTGAAATTTCTGTCGGTGAGATGGTAAGTGCATATACAGCTTTTGCCAATAAAGGAATTCGTGTGGCTCCATTGTTTGTTACACGCATTGAAGATAGTGACGGTAATGTGCTTTCTACCTTTGCACCGCAAATGGAGGAGGTGATAAGTATTTCAAGTGCATATAAAATGCTGGTTATGTTGCGCGCCGTTATTAATGAAGGAACAGGTGGACGTGTTCGTCGTTATGGAATTACCGCCGATATGGGTGGAAAAACAGGTACGACCAATGATAACTCTGATGCCTGGTTTATGGGATTTACTCCTTCGCTGGTATCCGGTTGTTGGGTAGGTGGTGATGAACGTGACATCCACTTCGGTAAAATGACCTATGGACAGGGAGCTGCTGCTGCTTTGCCTATTTGGGCACTGTATATGAAGAAAGTGTATGATGACCCGACTTTGGGATATGACCAGCAGGAGAAATTCAAACTTCCTGAAGGATTTGATCCGTGTGCCGGTTCGGAAACTCCGGACGGAGAGGTGATAGAAGAGGGGGGATTGGACGATCTTTTTAACTAAGTCTGAAATAAGTATTAAGTATAAAGTATTAAGTATTAACCCGTGGCGTTTGGGGCACTGAACTGTAGGTGTAATATCTCTAATATCTAATACTTAATACCTAATACTTAAATACTTATTTTTTAATGCATAGGTATATTGTTTGCATAGGGAGTAATTACAACAGGAAAGAGAATTTGACTTTTGCCAGACAGGAACTGACTGAATCGTTCTCTTCTATATGTTTTGCGCCCGAATTGGAAACTGAACCTTTATTTTTTAAGAATCCGGCCTTGTTTTCCAACCAAGTGGTTATGTTCTTTTCCGATAAAGATGAAGAGGTAGTGAGGAAAATGCTGAAAGATATAGAACAGAGGTCCGGACGTCGTCCGGAAGATAAAAAAGAGGAGAAAGTTTGTCTGGACATTGACATGCTTTTATATGATAACAAAATAGTAAAACCGGAGGATTGGCAAAGGGGATATATACAACAGTCATTATCTGCCTTCCATTCTTCATTATTTATTAAGTAGATGAAATTTCTTGGAATTATACCTGCCCGCTATGCATCCACTCGTTTTCCTGCAAAACCGTTGGCTATGTTGGGTGGAAAAACTGTTATACAACGTGTGTATGAGCAAGTGGCTGGCGTTTTGGATGACGCTTATGTAGCCACGGACGATGAGCGTATTGAAGCTGCTGTCAAGGCGTTCGGAGGTAAGGTTGTGATGACTTCTGTTCATCATAAAAGCGGTACGGACCGCTGTTATGAAGCCTGTACAAAGATTGGAGGTGACTTTGATGTTGTGGTCAATATACAAGGAGATGAACCTTTTATTCAGCCTTCACAATTGGATGCGGTAAAGGCTTGTTTCGAAGATGTAACCACGCAGATTGCCACGCTGGTGAAACCTTTTACTGCAGATGAACCGTTTGCTGTACTGGAAAACGTAAATTCACCGAAAGTGGTAGTCAATACGAACTGGAACGCGCTTTATTTTAGCCGATCCATTATTCCTTATCAGCGTAATGCCGAGAAACAAGACTGGCTGAAGGGACATACCTACTACAAGCATATCGGACTGTATGCCTATCGTACAGATGTGCTGAAAGAGATAACCATGCTTCCGCAGTCTTCTCTGGAACTGGCTGAATCTTTGGAGCAGCTCCGTTGGCTGGAGAACGGATATAAGATAAAGGTAGGCATTAGTGAAGTAGAAACTATCGGAATCGATACCCCGCAAGATTTGGAACGGGCAGAAGAATTTTTGAAGAATAGAATCTAATCGTATGGATCGTAAAATACAACCTGAAATACAAACCCTGAAAAATTTTCGTATACTTCCTCCCGTCCGAATGACATTGCCAAATGGTATTCCATTGACTGTTATTAATGCGGGTGAACAGGAAGTAGTACGCATAGATGTGCTTTTCGCTGGAGCCCGTTGGCAGCAGTCGCAGAAACTGCAAGCCTTGTTTACAAACCGGATGTTGCGCGAAGGTACGACAAAATATACGGCTGCTACCATTGCCGAGAAACTGGATTACTACGGTTCGTGGCTCGAACTGTCCAGCTCGTCGGAGTATGCATACATCACTGTTTATTCGTTGAATAAGTATTTGGCGAAAACATTGGAAGTGGTAGAATCCATGATTAAAGAACCACTTTTTCCGGAAAAAGAATTGCATACTATCCTTGATACCAATATCCAACAATATCTGGTCAATACTTCCAAAGTTGATTTCCTGGCACATCGCAGTCTATTGAAGTCGCTTTATGGCGAACAGCATCCATGTGGTAAAATAGTGGTGGAGGAAGATTATCATGCTATCACTCCGGAAGTGCTTCGTGAATTTTATGAACGGTATTACCATTCAGGCAATTGCTCTATTTTCTTATCCGGCAAGGTGACGGAGGATATTATCAGCCGGGTGACGGATACATTCGGCACTTCTTTTGGTCAACATCAACAGTCGGCATCGAAATTAAGCTTTCCTTTTACTGCTGTTCCCGAAAAGAGGATTTTTATAGAACGTGAGGATGCCATGCAGAGTGCTGTAAAGATGGGATATACAACCATCACTCGTAACCATCCTGATTATCTGAAACTCCGGGTATTGATGACTTTATTCGGAGGATATTTCGGCAGTCGGCTGATGTCTAATATCCGTGAAGAAAAGGGGTATACTTATGGCATTTCAGCAGGAATCATGTTTTATCCGGATAGCGGATTGCTGGCTATATCGACAGAAACGGATAATGAATATGTGGAACCGTTGATACAGGAAGTATATCATGAAATTGACCGTCTGCATCAGGAACCTGTGTCGATGGAAGAACTGACTATCGTACGCAACTATATGTTGGGCGAAATGTGCCGTAGTTATGAGTCTCCTTTCTCACTTTCGGATGCATGGATCTTTATTGCTACTTCCGGTCTGGATGATGACTACTTTTCACGTTCTCTGCTGGCTGTAAACGAGGTTACTCCTGCGGAAATACAAGATTTGGCACAGCGCTATTTGTGCAAAGAGACATTAAAAGAGGTCATTGCAGGTAAAAAGTTGTCATAAATTGCTTTCCGAAAGTGGGCTGTTTGGGATAGAAATTGTATCTTTGTCCAAATTGTAATTCTAAAATGAGTAACGACTAAAACCAATGAGGAAATATCTATATACTACACTTTTATTGGCTCTCCTCGCACAAGAGGGAGTAATGGCACAAGAAAATGAAGGAAAAAAAGGCGGATTTTTCGGAAAAATTAAAGATACATTCTCCACTGAAATAAAGATTGGCAACTATACTTTTAAAGATGGTAGTGTCTATACGGGAGAAATGAAAGGCCGAAAACCGAACGGAAAAGGAAAAACGGTTTTTAAAAACGGTGATGTCTTTGAAGGTGAATATGTGAAAGGAAAACGTGAAGGATATGGAATTTATATGTTCCCCGACGGAGAAAAGTATGAAGGACAGTGGTTCCAGGATCAGCAGCACGGAAAAGGTATCTATTATTTTATGAATAATAACCGTTACGACGGTATGTGGTATCAGGATTATCAGCATGGTGAAGGAACTATGTATTATCATAACGGTGATTTGTATGTAGGTCATTGGGTAAATGATAAGCGTGAAGGCGAAGGTATATATACTTGGGCAAACGGTGCCAAATATACCGGTCACTGGAAAAATGATAAGAAGAACGGTAAAGGTATCATGAACTGGGATGACGGCTGTAAATACGATGGAGACTGGAAAGATGATGTTCGTCACGGAAAAGGGGTATTTGAGTATACCAATGGAGATAAATATGATGGTGACTGGGCGGATGATATTCAACATGGAAAAGGTACTTATTACTTTCACACGGGCGACCGTTATGAGGGCTCGTATCTCTTAGGTGAGCGAACCGGTCCAGGAGTTTATTACCATGCTAACGGTGATAAATATGTAGGTAATTTCAAGAACGGCATGCAAGACGGAAAAGGTACTTTTACCTGGGCGAATGGTGCTGTGTATGAAGGAAGCTGGAAAAATAATAAACGTGATGGTAAAGGAGTTTATAAATGGAGCAATGGCGATGTTTATGATGGTGACTGGAAAGATAACCGTCCCAATGGACAAGGCACTCTGAAAACTGTTGCTGGTATGCAATATAAAGGTGGGTTCGTTGATGGATTGGAAGAGGGTCAAGGCGTACAAATCGACAAAGATGGTAATCGCTTCGATGGCTTTTTCAAACAAGGAAAGAAGGATGGTCCTTTTGTAGAAACAGATAAAGATGGAAAAGTGATTAAAAAAGGAACCTATAAATTTGGAAGACTCCAATAGATTTATGATTTATGAATTATGATTTAGTTGCTTACTATTGCCCATTCAAATTCAGTGTGTTGAGATAAATAAGAGAGCCAGCTAATTTTAAGTTTAGCTGGCTCTCTTATTCATAAATCATAATTCATAAATCATAAATCAAATGATATATTGTGAACTGATAGATTCGTTATTCATCACTCGTTTGATTGTTTCAGCAAACATGTCGGCAATGCTTAACTGTTTCACTTTCGGGCACTTCTTAGCATAAGGGATGCTGTCAGTAAATACCATTTCTGTCAGGGCAGACTCTTGCACACGGAAAGAAGCCGGATCAGACATTACGCAATGACTGGCGATAGCGCGTACAGATTGGGCACCGGCTTCCAACATGATGTTGGCTGCTTTGGTGATTGTTCCTGCTGTGTCTACGATATCATCAATCAAGACAACGTTTTTACCTTCCACGTCACCGATGATTTGCATAGATGCTACTTCATTGGCTTTTTCACGTGATTTGTTGCAGAGTACCAATGGTACGCCGAGGTATTTGGAAAAAGTGCTGGCACGTTTTGAACCTCCTACGTCCGGTGTAGCAATAACCAGATTTTCCAATTGCAATGACTGGATGTAAGGGAGGAATACAGCTGATGCGTACAAGTGATCTACCGGGATATTGAAGAATCCCTGGATCTGGTCAGCATGCAAATCCATCGTAATCAGTCGGTCGATACCTGCAACAGACAGCAGATCAGCTACCAACTTAGCGCCGATAGATACACGAGGTTTGTCTTTTCTGTCCTGACGTGCCCATCCGAAATAGGGGACTACAGCTACGACGCTCTTTGCAGAGGCACGTTTAGCAGCATCAATCATCAGGAGAAGTTCCATTAAGTTGTCTGAGTTAGGGAAAGTGGATTGAACCAGGAATACATGTGCGCCACGAATTGACTCCTCGTATGAAACCGCAAATTCGCCATCGGCAAAATGGGTAATGTTCATATTTCCCAGAGGACAATCCAGGCTCGCGCAGATTTTTTCTGCAAGATATCTCGAGTTCGTTCCCGAGAATACCATAAAGGGTGCTTTTTCGCTCATTTTGTAATAGATGTTACCTATTTGTTAATTTGCCTGCAAAGGTAGGAATTTCTCTTATTATTTAGAAGGACTTATTGTATAAAAAATATTTTTCTCTCCAACTTATCGGAAATATTTGTAGATTTGCTTTCTGAAAACAGTTAATAGTCAAAAATGAGTTCACGCTTTCCTTTATATATAATAGGTATAGTGTTGTTTGCCTCTTTCTTTTCGTGCACTGATATGGTGCCGACCAAAGAGGTGCGTCTGATTGATTCATTAAACGGGAAAGCGTATGCTTATCGTTATCGTAGCCTGGATTCTTCTTATAAGTATGCCAATGAAGCCTATCGACAGGTAAATTTTTATAAGTCGGGGAAAGCGGAGGCATCCAATAATCTCGGATTCTGTGCTTTTATGGCGATGGATTTTGACCGGGCGGAAGCGTTACATAAGGAAGTATATAAACTGACTAAAAATGAGCTTGAACTGTTGATTGCTGATATCGGACTGATGAAGATTTGTCAGCGGACAGCTATGAACAAAGAATTTTATGATTATCGTAACAGTGCGCTCCGGCGTATGAAACGTATTCGGGAAGAGAGTGATTTGTTTGCTGACCGCCACGAGGCACTTCGACTGGATTATGCTTTCACCGAATTTTTCATTGTTTCTTCTATTTATTACTATTATCTTCAGCAAAGGCAGGAAGCCATCGCATCTCTCAATCAGATCCCGGAAGATGAAGTATTGGCAGATACGAATCAGTTGCTTTATTATCATTATATCAAAGGATCGGCTTCATTGGTGGAAGCCACCAAGCCGGAGGATAGGAAAATGCGTGAGTTCGACCAACTATATATAACCTGGAGGACTGCGGTTCAGACTAATCATCCTTATTTCGAAGGAAATGGTCTGCAAGGGCTGGCTAATCTGATGGTTTCTTCCAACAACTTCGAACTCTTTCGAACAAGGAGGGGATACGCGCTGGATCAGTTTGGTTTTCCTGTAGATTCGCTTTTGCCTTTGCGAATGGCACAGCTTGCGCTTGAAAAATTCCGGGAGTATAATGATTTGTATCAGATTGCTGGTGCGTATGTGTCTATCGGTAAGTATATGAATGAGCACGGACGTTATTCGGAAGCATTGGATACGCTTACAAAAGCGTTAGATTGTGTGAACCAACACCATATGCTTTATTATCATCATGCAGTGGATACGTTGGACAAGTTGCGTATTTATGCGGAAGGAGATACGACATATACTGGAGTACCGTGGATTATGGAGGAAGACGTAAGGACGGTGCCCGAATGGATTTCGAGGATTCGGGAACAATTGAGTGTATCGTATGCCGGGCTTGGAATGAAGTATGCTTCTGATTACAACCGAAATATATACCTGGATATTCTGAATTATACTCGTCAGGATAAAGAGTTGGAGAGTCGTTATCTTTCGTTGGAATCCGATTCACGACAAATGACACTTGTACTTTCTTTGGTTATTGCCGGACTTGTACTGGTGGTTATTCTTTGGTGGTTCTTCAATAAGCGATCTAAAATAAGGAATCAAGTAGATGTGGAACGTCTGCAACGGATACTGGCTCTTTGCCGGGACATCACTTCTTCTATACCAATGAATGTTCCGTTAATTCAACAAGGCATCGACCAACTGTTCGGAAAAGGGCGTCTTCAACTGGAAATTCCGGAGGAAGGAAAAGCGGCACTGGTTCCTTTGCATCGGTTGAACCGTGATGAAAAAGCTTTGGTGCACGTGCTTGAACCGTATATCGTTTGGGCTGCGGACAATGAGCAGATGGTAGAAGCGTTGAGTGACGAACGGATGCAATTGGAAAAGCAACGATATGTTTACGAACAACATATCGCGGGAAATAAACGCCAAAATCTGATTAAGAAGGCTTGTCTGGCCATTGTGAATGGGATAAACCCTTATATCGACCGTATCTTGAATGAGGTGCATAAGTTGACGGAACGAGGATATATCGATCATGAAAAGATAAAGAAAGAGAAGTATCAATACATTGACGAGCTCGTAACTACGATTAATGAATACAATGATATTTTGGCTCTTTGGATTAAGATGAAGCAGGGGACGCTTAGCTTGAATATTGAAACGTTCGATCTCAACGAACTCTTTGAACTGTTAGGCAAAGGGAGACGTGCTTTTGAAATGAAAAATCAGAAGTTGGAAATAGAACCGACCACGGTTATGGTGAAAGCTGACCGGGCATTGACTTTGTTTATGATTAACACGCTGGCGGAAAACGCCCGAAAATATACTCCGGAAGGAGGAACAATCAAAGTGTATGCCCGTACTACGGATGCGTATGTCGAGATTTCCGTAGAAGACAACGGGAGGGGGATTTCCGAAGAAGATGTAGCTCGTATTATCGGTGAGAAAGTATATGACTCCCGTGTCATTGGAATGAAGAATGTAGCTGATCCGGAGGTTCTGAAGGAGAATAAGGGCAGTGGTTTCGGACTGATGAATTGTAAGGGAATCATTGAGAAATATAAGAAAACGAATGAATTGTTCCGGGGATGTGTCTTTGATGTAGAGAGTGAATTGGGGAAAGGGAGTCGTTTCTATTTCCGTTTGCCTTCGGGAGTGCGCAAAACGATGGGAGTCTTGTTGCTTTGCCTGTTGCTTCCGTTTGGGGTGAGTTCTTGTCTGCATGATCCGATTCCTCCCATGTTGCAGGAGGGCGATTCGATAGTGGTGGTTACGGATTCTGCCTATGAGGATTTGCTGGATGCAGCGTCGGATTATGCGAATGCCGCCTATTTTGCTAATGTGGATGAAAATTATGAATTTGCTTTGCAATATATAGATTCTGCTATACTCTTGTTGAACGAGCATTATGAAAAATATGCGCGTCCGGATCGTCCGCATCGGTATATGAAGCTGGTGGGTGAAGGAACGCCTGCCGAAATCAGTTGGTGGAACGAATTGTTTGATTCGGATTATCATGTGATTCTGGATATCAGGAATGAGGCGGCAGTTGCTTTTTTGGCTTTGAAACAGTTGGATGCATACAGTTACAATAATTCGGCATTTACGGATTTGTATAAGTTGCAGGGAGAAGATCAGACTCTTGAAGCATATTGCCGACAGTTGGAACGGTCGAATACGAATAAGACAGTAGGAATTATTTTATGTTTTGTTCTACTGATTGTTTCTTTGGTCGGATACTATTTCCTGTATATGAGAAAACGTTTGCAGAATCGTTTGAATCTTGAACAGGTACTTGAGATTAATCAAAAGGTATTTGCGGCATCTCTGGTCAGACCGCAGGAACAAGAAAATGCTGAGGCACTCCAACGGGAGGAAAGTACGCTTAAAGAAATCCCGCAACGTATTGTGGATGAAGCATTCGCTTCGGTGAATGAACTACTGACAATTGACCGGATGGGAATTGCCGTTTATAACGAAACGACACATCGGCTGGAATACGCTTCTCGTCCCGGGCAGGAAATGCCGGAGATGGTAGAACAGTGTTTTAGTTCCGGAGAATATCTTTCTGAACAGCATCTTCAGGCAATTCCGCTGATGGTGGAAGCAGGAGGTGAACATCAATGTGTCGGTGTGCTTTATCTGGAACGCAGGGAGGGAACAGAACAGGAAACAGACCGGCTTCTTTTTGAACTGGTAGCACGTTATGTGGCTATTGTCGTATTTAATGCAGTGGTGAAACTGGCTACTAAATACCGGGATATTGAATCGGCGCATGAAGAAACACGCAGAGCTTCCTGGGAAGACAGTATGTTGCATGTACAGAATATGGTACTTGACAACTGCTTGTCGACAATTAAACATGAGACGATCTATTATCCGAATAAAATCAAACAGATTGTAGGGCGGTTGAATACACAGAAGCTTTCGGAAACGGAGGAACGTGAAGCGGTGGAGACCATGACGGAATTGATTGAATATTATAAGGGAATCTTTACGATTTTGAGCTCGTGTGCTTCCCGGCAATTGGAGGAAGTCACTTTCCGGCGTACTATGATTCCGGTGCAGGAGCTATTGGACACTGCCGGAAAATATTTCAAGAAATCAATGAAGAACCGTTCGGAGAGGATAGAACTGGAGATAGAACCAATGGAAGCGAAAGTGATAGGAGACGTGAACCAGTTGCGTTTTCTATTGGAAAATTTGATTGATGAAGCATTGACTGTGCGTGAAGATGGGGTGATACGTCTGCAAGCACGTCAGGATAATGAATATATTCGTTTTCTCTTTACGGATACGAGACGTGAAAAGAGTGTGGAAGAATTGAACCAATTATTTTATCCGAATCTGGCACGTATGACTTCCGGTGAGAAAGGGGAGTTGAGAGGAACGGAATATCTGGTATGCAAGCAGATTATCCGCGACCATGACGAATTTGCGGGACGCAGAGGATGTCGTATCAATGCCGAACCGGCTGAAGGCGGAGGATTTACGGTTTATTTCACCATTCCGCGCCGATAAAAGGAGAACACATAAAAGTTATTAGATAAGAAACATGGAAGAACAGAAGTTTAAAGTTATTATCGTAGAGGATGTAAAACTGGAGTTGAAAGGGACAGAAGAAATATTCCGTCATGAAATACCGAATGCGGAAGTGATCGGTACGGCAATGACGGAAAGTGAGTTCTGGCCGTTGATGGAGGCGCAACTCCCCGATTTGGTATTGTTGGACTTAGGACTGGGAGGTTCTACGACCATTGGTGTTGACATTTGCCGGAATATATTCAAACGCTACAAAGGAGTCCGGGTACTGATCTTCACAGGTGAGATTCTGAATGAAAAGTTGTGGGTGGATGTATTGAATGCCGGTGCCGACGGAATTATCCTCAAAACGGGAGAACTACTGACGAAAACAGATGTGCAGGCTGTGATGGACGGAAAGAAACTGGTATTCAACTATCCGATTTTGGAAAAGATTGTAGATCGTTTTAAGAAATCTGTAGCCAACGATGCCAAGCGTCAGGAAGCAGTCATCAGTTATGATATTGATGAATACGATGAACGTTTTCTCCGCCATTTGGCCTTAGGATATACGAAGGAGATGATTGCCAATTTGAAAGGGATGCCTTTCGGCGTAAAATCATTGGAGAAACGACAGAATGATCTTATCGGACGCCTTTTCCCGAATGGAGAACGGGTGGGAGTGAATGCTACCCGATTGGCAGTACGTGCACTGGAATTGCGTATTATCGATTTGGATAATCTGGAGCCTGACGAAGAATAATTAATGGCAAGTAATACCTCTGGAAAGTAATGAAGAATAAATGGCGTATGCCCCATCCCGCTACGATGTTCCTTCTGCTGACAATGGCAGTGGTCTTTCTTTCATGGATATGTGATATCTATGGGTTGAAAGTGACACTACCGCAGACAGGCGAAGACATCCGTGTACAAAGTCTGTTAAGTCCGGAAGGGATCCGTTGGTGGTTGCGGAACGCTATTAAGAATTTCACGGGCTTTGCTCCGTTGGGCATGGTGATTATCGCTATGTTCGGACTGGGAGTAGCACAACATTCCGGTTTTATTGATGCGTGCATCCGCATGGGAGTAGGGAACCGGCAGGAAAAGAGGAAAATCATCTTGTGGGTGATTGTGTTCGGTTTGTTGTCGAATGCCATTGGGGATGGTGGATATATTATTTTATTGCCTATTGCCGCTATGCTGTTCCAGTGGGTGGGACTTCACCCGATTGCAGGGATTGTTACAGCTTATGTCTCTGTTGCGTGCGGGTATAGTGCCAATATTGTATTGAGTACGATGGACCCGTTATTGGCACATACCACCCAAGAGGCGGCACTGGCGCAAACGGGTTATCAGGGGAACACGGAACCTCTTTGTAACTACTTCTTTATGAGTGCTTCAACAGTAGTCATTACAGCTATTGTGTATTGGATTACTCAAAAATGGCTTCTTCCCACATTAGGAAAGTATGAAGGCAGTGTGAAAGTGGTGGCTTATCATCCTCTCTCTCGCAAAGAGCGGCGTGCTATTATGATTTCCATTGTTGTAGCAGCTGTTTATGTCGCTCTTATCTTGTGGCTTACTTTTTCTTCTTATGGAATTTTGCGAGGGGTGAACGGAGGTTTGATGCATTCGCCTTTTATTGCCGGTATTTTATTCCTGCTTTCTTTGGGAGCAGGTATTACGGGGATGGCTTATGGATTCAGTTCCGGACGGTATCGCACTGACAATGATGTGATTGAAGGACTTACGCAGCCAATGAAACTTCTTGGAGTGTATTTCGTTATCGCTTTCTTTGCTGCACAGATGTTTGCCTGTTTTGAATATTCCCATCTGGATAAATGTTTAGCCATCATGGGAGCTGATTTGCTCTCTTCGTTTGAGCCGGCTCCTTTGTCTGCTCTCATCCTGTTTATTCTATTTACGGCATTGATAAACCTGATTATGGTATCTGCTACCTCCAAATGGGCTTTTATGTCTTTTATCTTTATTCCGATGTTTGCACAGATGGGAATTGCTCCGGATGTAGCACAATGTGCTTTCCGTATCGGAGATAGTTCGACGAATGCCATTACTCCTTTCTTATTCTATATGCCTTTGGTGCTGACTTATATGCGGCAGTATGATAAACAGATTACGTATGGCTCATTGCTTAAATATACCTGGAGATATTCATTAGGTATCCTGGTTGCCTGGACATTGATGTTTATTGTCTGGTATTTGTTGAAAATACCGATGGGATTATAGCCAGTACGTGAAAAAATATCAAGTAGACAACATGTGGACGATTCTATTAAATGAAAAAATCGCAAACGCTATTTTAATAGCTGTTTGCGATTTCTCTAAGTGATTCAAGTAACGTTTATTAATCGCTTGATTATTAATTGCTTGTATAATTGTATAGCCTACAATATGCCTACATTTCTTATCTATTACAGGTTATTTCTTACTTAATAAGACTTGTATTAGACGTTCCTTCTCCTCAATTATCCTTTCTAAATCAGCTATTTTTGCATCCTTATCAAGTTCATTTGATTTTATTCCAGGTATGGGAATATTATCAAAGAATACACCTACAGGAACTTCCAGAACCTTTGCTATTGCCTCAATGGTTTTTGTATTCGTTGTTCCATTCCTGACAATAGCCTGTATGCTACTATCTTCTTTTCCTATACGTGATGCAAGTTCTCGTATAGTGATTTTCTTTAACTCACATAATTCTCTTATTAACAAGAAATTAGCCATATTATATCTTTGTTATAACTTTTATTAACGTAATTCTTATTCACTTGTGGTGAAAATAATTATACCTTTGCTATGTAAAGTTAATAATAATGAGTATATTTATCACAAAGGTATGACGAAAAAAAAATTAAAAAGGAATGATGACGGCGAGAAACTAAGAATGTACCTTTTGAATTTGCCGGTAAAAGAATCTTCTGAAATGTCCCTTAAATTGGCAGAAGCATGTAAAGTGCCATTACATACCTTTCGTAATTGGCGGGGTAGTCGTTGTCGTATTCCCGAACTTGCCAAGGATAAGATCGAGGAAGTAACAGGCGTAAAAATCTTCCATAGTGAAAACCAATAAATAAAAGAAAAATGAAATCAAAGAAATTAGAAATCGAAATTCCGGAAGGTAAAACGGCCGTCTGGAGAAATGGCATCTTAACTCTTATTGATGAACCGGAGAAAGACGTAAAAGAACGTATTAAGACGTTTGAGGACGCCTGCCGTGAAATTGGCATTGATGCGGAAGCATGGAGCCGGGATAAAATATCCCTCGGTCTTGAACCTGACGTTCTGGCTTTCCTGAAACTCCGTATCATTGTCAAGGCTTTAAATGAAGGCTGGGAACCTCAATTTATAGAGGATGAATACCGTTATTATCCTTGGTTTATTCTTTATACAGGGGAAGAATACAATAAGTTGGACGAGGAAGAAAAGTCTCGTGTGGTGTATCGGTCGAACAGCGCCGCGGGCGCGTTAGGCGGTGTTTCGTATGCGGCCGCGTATAGCGATTCATCGGTCACGAGTGCGTACATCGGCGTTCGGCTTGCCTTCAAAACGTCAGAACTGGCAGCGTATTGCGGTCGACAATTCCTTGATATTTGGGCGGACTTTGTTTTTCTTCCGGAAAAGAAAAGTGAATAAATAACCGGGGCGGCTTTTGCCGCTCCATATAATAACCGCCGGAGTGTGGAGATAACCCCGAAGGGCGAAAGCGGGTGTTATTGGTAGTTCGATGCTATCCTCCGGCACAGCTATAAACAACAATGAGCAAAATTTACATAGTAACTAAAAGGGAATCTGGAAAATACGAAGAAGACGGCGTTTGGTTTTCTATCCTTGCCGCATTTGATACGAGAAATAAAGCAGAAGAATATTTAAAGAAATATGTAAAAACGGCTCCTAAAGAAGCTTACTACACTTTCTATCGAATAGAATCTGTTCCGTTGTTTCTTTCTTCTCATAAAGTGAAAATAAACAGACCGAAACATACGACCTATCCTATTGGTGAATTGGTAAAATTAAAAATAAGTGGTGAAAAATAATTCAAATCAAGAACAGAAATGAGCAAAAAAATCTCCATAAAAGTAACTGAAGCACAACCGCTTCCTTGCCCTTATTGCAATGGTTTTTACGGTTATCAGTATAGTGATCTGTTTAGAATGAGTTACACGAGTGTGCATAATTCTGACGGTACATATTCCGGTGGGGAATATTCCGACGGAGTTTCCTTAAACAAGAGTAAAACAGCTTATTGTGTGAATTGTGGTACCAAACTACCTTTTACCCTAATACGTGAAGGTGAGGAACAAGTCGAATAATTAAAAATAAATCAGAAATGAAATCAACAATTACCACCCCCGATGAATTAACCACGCTACGAATAGAAGGCAGTAGTGGAACCTATAAAATATTCAGTAGCTTCCGCCCCATGGAATCCCCTGCGTTCGTGGATGCGGTGGACCGGAAATATAATCTGGCGGAGATTAAGAATCTTTCCGGCGGAAAAGGTTATTTCCTGGTACACTTGAACAGAGAGCAGCAGGAAACTATACAGGAGGATTTAAGCGCTATCCTTTGCGATAGTGTGCCATGTCTTCTGTAAACTAAGACGATCTTAACGAAATGCCATGAAAGAAGACAGACGCCTAAGAAACCTACGTTATCAGATGCGGAAGAAAGGTTACCAGTTCGATACAAAGAACCTGGTGGCCATTATGCCTTCACATGACAAACGTTCCCTTCTCCAGGAAAGGAGATTAAGCAAATTCGGTTTTTCAATTCAGTATAACATGTTTGAACAATGAAAGATAAAAATTTAAAATACATCGCCCACGCTATCATCGTGGTTGCCTTTATGGGGCTGATTGCCTTTGTCATTTATTATACGGGTAAAACCGCTTTTCTTTGGCTGTTATTATTCGTTTTCCTGTATCAACCTTGGACGGAGATGTGCCCGGGACGGAAAGAAGACAACGAAGAATAAGTAACCATGTAACTTTATAACGATGATAAAGGCAGAAGACATCTACAAAGTAACCAACAACGGGCTGGATATAATTCTACATTATTATCCGCAAGCCCGGGATTGTGTCGGAACCAACCGCCATTTCAAACGCCGGCCGTCAGAGGACGACGCGTCGGCCTGTATCAAGTTATTCGGAAAGGAAGGTTCCCAGCAGGTTTATAAGGTAACGGATTTCGGCGATACCGGAACGGCTCAAAGCCCTGTCGATATCTGCATGTATGAGGAAGGCCTCCGGTTTAACGAGGCTATCCTTAAACTTGCATCCATGTACAACGTAACCGATGAACTCAACCGTAACGTAAACAAGCCGGATATCCGTAAGGTTCCGGCCTCCCAGGATCAGAAAGACGGTACTAAAATTTTCGAGCTTGCCGATCATCTCACCCCGGAGCAGTTACGCATACTCGGCCCCCGTGTCACCCAGGAGAACGCCGAGGCCCTGCACTGGTATTCGGCCAAATACATAGGGTATGTAAAAAATCGCGAGGTAACTTATAAATACGCGACTGCGACATACCCTATCTTTATGCGCGAATGTCTGGTAAAACCGGCCGAGGGTGACACGCCCGAAGTGAAGTTCTATAAAATATACGAGCCCCTGAATCCGGACAAGCAGTGGCGTTTTTCCTACACCCCGGAAGGTGTCAAGCCGAAAGACTATATAAACGGCCTTTCCGAACTGAAAGCCTTATACCGGGAATTTAATTCCAGGGAGGAAGCCGCTTTTAAAAAGAATCCGGCCAATGCGGAAAAGCCCTATAAGGAGCAGAAGCTGCAGGAGGCGTTTATATGTTCCGGAGAGCGCGACGCCCTGTGTGTTAAATCGCTGGGCTTTTCCCCGATCTGGTTTAATTCGGAGACGTATAAACTTTCCGAACAGGACTATAAAGAGATCATGAAATACGTTGAGGTCCTGTATAACATACCCGATATCGACACGACGGGCAGGGTGAAGGGTACGGAACTTGCATTACGCTTTATCGATATCCATACGATCTGGCTACCGGCCTGGCTTACCACTTACCGGGACCAGCGGGGCAAACCGCGTAAGGACTTCCGGGACTTCATGGAATTAAGAAGCAAGAACGAAGATTTCCGTAACCTTATGACGCTTGCCATGCCCGCCAAATTCTGGTATTCCAAGTTTAACGAGAAATCCCGGCAATGGGATCACAATATAGACGCGGACTGCCTTCACTACTTTTTACGTCTTAACGGTTTCTATTCGCTTCATGATGAAAATTCCAGTTCAACGAAATACATCCGTATTACCGGCAATATCGTAAAACTGATAAAGGCAAAGGATATCCGGAAGTTTATCCGTGAGTGGGCCCAAGAGAGCTTTTTATCCCGCGATATAAGGAATCTTATTCTGAACAGCCCCAAACTGTCAGATACGGCCCTGGACAACTTGCAGGAGATCGAACTGGATTTTACCAATTATACCCATAATACGCAGATGTTCTTCTTTCCCGGTTGCAGCATGGAGGTAAGCGGTACCGGTATAAAGGAGCATCCGGCCAACGGCAGCACATTGTCCCACTACGTTTGGGAAGAAAACGTCCTGAAACACAAAGTCCGTCTAATGGAAGACATGTTTACCATTTCCCGTAAAAAAGACATAGAGGGCAACGATGTATTTGATATCCGGATAAATGCCGTACCGTCTAACTTTTTCGGCTATGTAATCAATTCGAGCCGCGTTTACTGGCGTAAGGAACTGGAATACAATTTCGATAACAAGAGCGTGGGGGAAGCAGAATCCTACCGGGAGAAACATAAATTCGATATCGAGGGGGAAGGCCTCATGGCGGAAGAAGTGGCCGAACAGAAAAAGAACCTTATCAATAAGATATTTACTATCGGTTATATGTTGCACCGGTATAAATCCCCTTCCCGTGCCTGGGCACCGCAGGCCATGGATAACAAGATCGGTGAAGACGGGGAATGTAACGGGCGTTCGGGTAAATCATTCATGTTCAAGGCCCTTTCCTACTTTATGAAGACCGTCAAGCTTTCCGGCCGTAATCCTAAACTAATGGATAACCCGCATGTGTTCGACCAGGTGAACCAGCATACCGACTTTATTCTGGTGGATGATTGCGACCGGTATCTTAATACGGGCCTGTTTTACGACATCATCACGTCAGATATGACCGTGAACCCGAAGAACAACCAGTCGTTTACTATACCTTTCGAGGAATCGGCCAAGCTGGGATTTACAACTAATTACGTTCCTATTGATTTTGATCCGTCTACGGAAGCCCGTTTGCTGTACCTGGTATTCTCCGACTACTACCACCAGCGTACGGAAGATAACGACTACCGGGAAACGCGTTCTATCCGGGACGACTTCGGTAAGGATTTGTTTTCCAAGACTTACAGCGAGAACGAGTGGAACGCCGATATAAATTTCTTCTTGCAGTGCTGCCGTTTTTATCTTTCCCTTTGCGAGGAATCTATAAAATTGCTTCCGCCCATGGAAAACATTATCAGGCGTAAATACAAGGCCGATATGGGAAATAACTTTGAGGATTGGGCGAACTCTTATTTCTCTCCGGACAGCGAGCACCTGGATAGCTTTATTGTTCGTGAAAAGGCTTTTGCTGATTACAAAAGCTTTTCCGGTGTGAATAAAATCACGATGCAGCGTTTTACAAAGGCCCTCAAAGGTTTTGTGGCCCTTTGTCCCTACATTGAGGAACTCAACCCGAAGGACCTTTGTAACTCCCAGGGGCGTATTGTACGTAAGGATAACGACGGAAAGGCCGCTGACATGATCTATCTACGTTCATGCGGCACGGCGGAAACGGCTGCCGGTGGTGGAACGGAACCGGCCGATCCGACACTCATGTTTGTACCTGATGAACGACCGGATGAATGAATAACGCGCATTTGAAATTAAACAGCATGTCCGAGTTTACCGCGCTCTGGAACAGCGGCGAGAGGTTCCGGAAATTCGCCGAACAGGTCTACCGCTATCTGGAGCGTATGAAACCCGGTACCGTCCTGATGCTGGAACGCTATTCGGGCGAGCAGCTCGAATGGATCATCAAAACGGCCTGTGTTTTTATCCTGGAAGGAGACAACTCCCTGGAGTATGAATTTAATGAGGACTATACGGCCGTCGTGCACCGCTATGTACCCCCGGACGTAAAGAAATGGATTTTAAGCAGGTGCAAACATCGCGTATAAGACGGATCGGAGCCGGTATAAGATACGAAAAGAGGGACCAGATACGAATGTGTCGGTCCCTCTTTTCGTATGGAAACAGATGCGTCCCGCCCGGCTTCCCTCCCCATACCCCACCTCTATTTCATACAAAATTTTAGTAACCTTGTAACCTTTGTTTGCTTGAAAGAAAAAAGTCTGAAAATCAAATAAATAAATAGGAAATAAAGGTTACGAAGTTGCAGTTACAAAACGGTTACTAACTTTTCCGGTTTGTAACACTGGCCTTTTTATCTTCTACCGGTAAGCCCGGTTACAAACTGTTTTCCTGCCATTTTTTTGTAACGGGAATTAGTAACGCTACTAAGTTGCTAAAATACAGCATATTATCTTTACCGGTTGCCCGGTTACGAAATTACAAAAATTTAGTACCGGATTATATTAGAACAGCTTGGCAGAGAAAATACCGGCCGTGTGGCAGCAGGAAAAGGCACGTTATAATTATTCTCCCAGAGTATATTTATTAAAATGGCGGCTGAAAGCCTACATTTTCTCGTAAATGGCAGAACAACAGCCCATAAAGAAATATCTTTGCCCTTAAAAAGGAATGTTATTGTTATGATTACCACCCGAATACAGATTGAATCCTACCTGGCCGAGTATGTCCGGGGCAAATATTACGACGAAACGGTCGGTACCGTCCGTTTTCCTTCTTCGTCCGATATCTATGTGACTATTTACGATCTCATGGAGAAACGGCCAGTTAATTGTTCGGCTGACCGCGGCAACCTGGAGTTTATGCTGCCTGACCGCCGGGAGGCCAATTTTGCCGGCGGCAAGTCTCCGGAACAGTTCAATTACATTTCCGTACGTGGTACCGCCATTCTTGAAAAGCGTTTGCGTGCCCTGATGTGGGCCGAGCTGCACGAACTCATGGACGAAAACAAGCACCTGCACGGTATCGAATTTAAGGAAACCGTTTTTACCTTCCTGAAAAAGTATAATATCTCTTCCATTCAAGAAGACGGACTACTGAAAAACTACCAGCGGTGGCGGGATAGTTTCAGGCGTAAGAAGAAAAGGGCCTATAATCGAAAAAAAGTGTAAAAAAGCAAGTTATTTTTTACCTACCAACTGTATCTGTTTGTCCTTTTTTGTCCGGTTTTTGGCTGAAAAACGTCCGAAAAATGCTGAATATTTGATTATCAACACTTTATATCTATAATTATGTCAAGGAAGTTAATATCCTCCGCCCATAGCCTGCAACTGGTTCCCGTTTACAACATTATTCATTTTGGCGTCGTGCGTTCGAAAGTCGTTATTCGCTCAATCGGAAAACCTGATATTCTTACGATCGTACCGGGAACCTTAAAACCAGGTGACAGCAAAAATGAAGACGTCTATACTAAAAAACATACCTTCAAACTTGCCGACGTGTCGCGAAATAAGACGCTTTATCTGGAAAACCTGAAAGCGACGCCCTTTGTCGCTCTCTATATTGATGAAACGGGTAATACCCGTGTTTCCGGTTCTCCCGATTATCCGCTTACCTTTTCTTTTGAGATCGGCGGGGGGCTGTATAATTGTACCCTGTCCGGCACGGGTCCGGGCGTTGATGCGTTTCTGTAGGCTTCTTTCAGTCCTTCTCTACCTATAATATAGGCGTTTTCTTTGTCGTAAAAAAGAGAACGTGGACAAAATACAGGAGATTTTTACAGCACCTTGGGCAATCGCTGATAATGATTATTACCGGTTGCTTTCTTTACTTGTGCCGTGTGTTGCAGCCGGCAACCTGGATGCGATCGAAAAACGGCTTAACAATAATAAAATAACCGCTTACGCTACTACTCCTTACCTTGCCAACCGGTGGGAACTGGATGATGACACCCTGCCGGCTGACAGCGTGGCCGTCATTATCCTGGAAGGTACCTTGTATTCTTGGGAGACTTACCGCCTGGAACAGCAACTCCGGGATATTTCCGGTAATCCGAAGATTTGCGGCGCGGTACTCTGGATAAACGGTCCGGGCGGTATGGTCGCACATGTGGACCTGGCGGCTAAAATGATTGCCGAATCTTCCAAACCTATAGCTACTTACGTGGCCGGTACCATGGGGAGTGCCCATTTCTGGCTGGGAACCGCCGCCGGTAGAACCTTTATCGCTTCCCCTATGTGTGAAGTCGGTTCCGTCGGGATCATGCTTACTTACCAATCTTTTAAGGAATATTTCAGGAAACAGGGCATTGATTACCGGGAAATCTATCCGGATAGTGCCGATCTGAAAAACTATGAAACCCGCGCGATTGAAAAGGATAACAACGAAGAGCCTATAAAGCAGCGTTTGGTCGTCATGCACCGTATTTTCTGCGATGCGATCAGTCGGAACCTGGGTATTGCCTACGATCCGGAACTTCCCCTTTTCCGGGGACAGATATTCACCGGCGACGTGGCCGTGGCAAACGGCTATATCGATCAGTTCGGTACGTTGGAAGACGCGGTAAAGTGGGTACTGGCACAGGCCACCGTCAGAAAAGTAAACGAGATGTATAACATATAGTATTAACTTCAAAATTTTGTATATATGAAATTTAAGAGCTTTTCCGCTCACATTCTGGCCCTGTTGGGCCTGTCGGAATGGAGCAAGATAGAGGATAAAAACTCTATCACGGCCGAGGAAGTGGCAAAACTGAAAAACTACGGTTTTACCGAAAAATTCCTCACGGACTTTAAAGCGTCCCTCGAGAACGACTTCCAGGACGAAGCCGAAGACGGAAACCAGGGAGAGGAAACCGAGGAACCCAGAACTACCGCTTTCCTTCGCGGTTTGTTGGGTGATACTGCTGCCCGTCTGACACAGGCGCAGGAACAGCTTGAAGCCTTGCAGACGCAACAGCGTGACGAAAACCGGAACAACACCGCGCTGATTGCCAAGAAGGATGCCGAAATAACGAAGCTTTCCGGCATTATCGCCCAACTTTCGGCCGCTGCGGAAGATGATCCGGGCAAAGGGAAGCAACACAACGCCCAGGCGGACGGTAAAGGGGCTTTCAATCTCCAGGATGAAAAGCAGCTGGGAGGCTTGCAGGGTGAAATGTTCTCACTGGACCGCCCGTATAACCTTCGCGCCAAAGCTGCGTTAATGGAGGCTGCCGGTTTTGAAATGATTGCTCTTCCGAAAGCAAGTTCCATTGACTACAGCCGTTTGAAGGAGGACCTCGGGGCCTTTTACCGTATTCCCTGGCAACAGCGTTTGCAGTCGTTTTTAATGGAACTTCCTTCCATTGAAAGTATTTTCCCGCTTGAATCCGGTTATCAGGATTTGGCTACGCTGGTAAACATTTGGCTGGGTGAGTTCTCACAGGCCGGTAATGAGGAATCCGACTTCGACAAGGTGACTAAAGGTTCCTACGAGTTCGACGATGAAACCCTGCGCATGTTCAACGTGATGTTTGCACACCGTTTCAAAAATTTAAAAGCCCTGGAGAAAACCTGGATCGGCACTTTGAACAAGGAAGGTTCAAACCCTATCAAGTGGTCTTTTATCGAGTACATCCTGGCCGAAACTGCCAAGAAGTTGCATAACGAGCGCGAACAACGCCGTATTAACGGAATCCGTAAGGACCCGAATCTGAACGAACCGGGCAAAGCACTTGCTGCAGCTGACGGTCTGTATGAGTTCCTGAACAAGAAAGTGAACGGACATACCGATATCAATAACGGAAAGTTCGTTTACCAGATCAAGCCGTTCGAGCTGGGAGAACTTACCGAAGCAAACATCGGTGAAAAGGTGTACAAGGGTACTTCCATGATCCCGGCGGTTCTTCGTGACAGCGGTAACCTGGCACTTTATATGCCTTCGCACTTTATTGTATTGTATCATAAATACAATGAACTGCATTACGGACAGAACCAGGATTACAAGGCTAATATCATGTATGTGAAGGAATATCCGGCGGTAAAGATTATCCCGGTTCCCAATGCTGACAACCACCACCGTATTTTCTGGACGTTTGAAGGCAACATTAAAACCTACGAGGACAAACCGGGTGAAATGACGGCTTTCAACCTGGAGCAGGAAGACTGGAGCCTGAAAGTCTGGAGTAACTGGCGTGAAAGTATCTGGGCTATTGCCGTGGGCTTCAAGTACACCAAGAAAGAAGATATGGACTATACGCGCCAGATGATCTTCTGTAATGAGTATGACCGCCCGGCGTCTTACTTTGTGGACGCTGACAAGGACAAGAACCCGTCGGCCAAGCTTCATACCTCCATTGTTACCGTAGCCAACACAGCCGAATTTACGATTACCGATATTGAAGACGCGCCGGTAGGTACGGTTATTTCCCTGAAATGCGGAAGCGTGGATAAAGGTGTTAAGATTGAAAAGAGCGGAAACTTTGAACTTATTTCCGAGGCCTGGCAGCCCGGCAAGGGGGATGTTATCAAACTGATGAAACGTGCCGACGGTAAATTTATCGAGATCGGCCGCGAAAACGCTTCTTCCGATGCGTTACAGTTTGCGCCGGATGAAACGGAACCTTCCTTGCTTGACGGTGAAGTATTCGTAACCGGTGAGAATACAAAGGCGACGGCAATCACTAACTTTACCGATGCGGAAGTCGGTGTTGTTTACACGATCTACGGAAACGGTTCTGAATATGCTTCCACCATTGCGGCCGGCGGAAACTTTGTTTTAACCGAAGCTATGACACTTTCCGAAGGCAAGTTTATCAAGCTGGCGAAAGCCGCCGACGGTAAATTCTACGAAGTGGCAAGAGGCTAATTTTTTGCGGAAGGGATACTTTATCCCTTCCATTTTATAACATTATAAATCATTAAGTTATGACATACGTAAAAGCAAGCGTAAGAAGGCCGGCCGGCAATCCCGGTAACGGTATTCAGCCCAAGGATCAGCTCGTAATTTACGACGTTGACGATATTCTTTCCTTTCCGCAGAGAAACGATGCCGGCGTGGTTATCGAGGATGATATCGTAATGAAGGCGGGACGTTACGCGATCGGTATTTACCTGACACCCGGTACCGCTGAAATCAGTTCCAACAGTGACGGGGAAACGGACGCCGAAGGTTATACGCCTTCCGTTAAGTTCAATCATCCCGGTAATGAACAGGAAATTCGCGAGTTTAAGACAAACTGGCTGTCCAAGAAATGTATCGTTGTGCTCCGTTATTGTAGCGGAAAGCCTGCCGATCTGATCGGAACACCCTGTAACCCGTGTAAATTATCCGTTTCTTATACCGGTTCCAATGAATCGAATACGAACGAGCTTACTTTCACCCAGATCAGCAAGGGGGATGATATCGCCATTTACCGGGGTACCGACACCCTGGAAGAACCGGTGGCCGTAGTGGAAGCCGGTGCCACGGATATAGATTACCAGACGGACGGGCAGTACCAGCTTTCCGCAGGTGCGGCTAAGATAGCCGGTGTTACCGGTGGAAGTCATGGATCGGTAATTACCCTTATGGGATGTTCGGGCGTTGCGCCCACAGTGGAGACGGGCGGTAATTTCCTTCTGAAAGGTGGTAAGACGTTTACCGCTTCCGAAGGTTCCCAACTGACGTTGCGGGCGTTTAACGACGGTTCGGAGGCTATGAAATGGATTGAACAAAGCCGTTATGAGGCGTAAGTAAACGGCTTTCATATAATTCAAAGGGTGACCGGCAGCACATGCCCGGCCACCCTTTGTCCTTTTTAGGGTAATTGCCCCTTTTTTCCTTTGTATCATCAAATTTTTATATAGTATGAAACAGGAAATTATTACCTATCTGGCCGGTCCGCGTAACTTCATTCAGGGCGTGGAACTGTACGAGAAATACGGTATCAACCGTATGTTAAAGAAGTCATTCCGCCGGCAGGGAGAAACGGAAACGATGAAGGCCATTCTTTTAGAGGAACTACGGAAGTTGGCCGGGCTTTCCGAACGTGAGTTTAAGACGATCCGGCGCAACTCCAAACAGCCGGCCGCGGTAAAAATGGAACCCGTCCGGGAGGAAACACCCAAAACGCCGGTAAAATACAGCGATGATTTGTTGCTGGAACTTGCCGAATCTTTCGGTGTCAGCGTGGAAGAACTCGTTTCGTCCGATTTCCGGGATAAGGTTCTTTCCATGGATGAAAATGCCGACCGTGTGGAAGAGCTGGAAGAGGAACTGGAAGAGGCGGAGAAACGATACAAGGCAGCTCCGGAAACCGTAACCAAAATGATACGTTTCCGCGAGAAATTTACCTTTCTGAACTCTCCGGATTGTCCCGACATTCTGAAAATACTTGTTTCCGACATGTTCACCGCATACGGGAAGTATAAGGAAGCTTTTGCCCGCCTGGAAGCCACGCCGGATGATGTCAGTTCACTTTCTACAGCACAGGAAGCGCAGGCGGTTGTGGAAAACTTCATCGCTAACCGCGATATGTGGGACGAACTGGAATATTACCGGGAGAACGGAAAGATTCTGGGTAAATGTGAGAAGGTAAAAAGTTTGTCCGTCCGTAAGGGCGTCGAGAACCTTTCGGATATCGACATACAAAAGGCACTGAATAACGCCCGCGCCAACCTTTCAAAGAATAAGGCGAAACTGGAACAGGCCGGGGATGATGAGAAGAAGAAAACGAGTGCCCTTGCATTGATCCAGAAGTGGGAAACTACACAGAAGGCCATAGAGGAAGAAATCGAGGCGCGAAAAAAAAAGTAGTCGAACTTATTGCCAGTCTGACAGGGAAACGGCAACGGATCACAAAGAACCTGGGCCGTTTCTCTCATCCTTGCGACCGCTCGGAGCTGGGACACCAGCTCAAAACATTAACCCTCCGGATAGAAAAAGAAGAAAGCCGGCTTAAACAACTTTCCAATGATTACAAACAAAATTTATAACGAGGACTGCCTGGAGGCGTTGAAACGTGTTCCGGACAATTCCGTAGATTGTATAATAACCGATCCGCCTTATTTCCTGGGAATGACACACAACGGGCAGAAAGGCAGCTTTAAAGATTTGTCTATCTGTAAACCCTTTTACCGGGATTTGTTCCTGGAATTTAACCGGGTGAAGAAACCCGGTGCTTGTGTGTACTTTTTTACGGACTGGCGCGGGTATGCTTTCTATTATCCGTTGTTTGACTTGTATATAGGCGCGTCAAACATGATCGTCTGGAACAAACAGTCGGGCCCGGGTAATCATTACGCCTTTATACATGAGCTTATTTTGTTTCATTGCGGGAAGGGTGTTTCTATCGGTGCCACAAACATAATAGATAATATCCGGTCTTTTGCGTCCGGTGCGAAACTGGTAGAAGGTGAAAAGGTTCATCCCACACAGAAACCGGTGGCGTTGATCCGTAAACTGATTGAAGACAGTACAAAGCCCGGCGATCTGATCCTGGACACTTTCGGCGGTTCCGGTACTACAGCCGTGGCAGCCATTGAAAGCGGCCGGAACTTTGTATTAATGGAACAGGACGAAATTTATTATTTCACGGCACAGAAACGAATAAAAGATGCGTATGAACGATTTAACGGTGGTGGATAGTATTTACCTGGATGCGCAGCAAAAAGAGGATGTACGGCGTTTGTCTTCTTTAGGGTATTCGCCGAAAGACATAGCCGTTTCCCTGGGGCTTTCTCTGGAGGATGCCAGGCTTTTTGTCCGGGATGCGGAAACGGTAGGAACTTCCGTTAACTTCCTGATCCGGGAAGGGATTCTGGTAGCACGTGCCGCCCCTGAAATAAAACTCCATGAAGCGGCGGAAGGCGGAAACGTGGAAGCTATAAAACAGCTGGAGGCCGTACGGAAAAGACATACTTTTGAACGTTTAATCGAACAAATGGATGACGACGAATTTAATTAAGCCCTCACGAATAGACTTTGACAAGGTGGATATCAACCAGATTCAAAGGATTCTTTCTACCGGTACGCTGGAAGCCCTCGCGCCCGATGAAAGGGAATATTACAGCCTTATGGAAATGGTACGGGGCCTTCGTGCCCGTATGCGTATAAATGGTAAGCTGGTGACAAAGGCCGGCATCATCCGCCTTTTGAAGTCGGAACCTTACGGCCTTTCGGACTGGATGGCCCGCCAGGTGTACGCTGACAGTCTCAATTTCTTTTATACGCAGGATAACGTACGCCCGCAGGCTTTCGCTAACTTGTATGCGGAAAAGGCCGAAAACTGGGCGAATACCGTCTTTCTTATGGGAAATGTGAAGGAGGCTAAGAACCTGCTGAAACTGGCGGCGGAACTTCGCGGATGTTATAAGGATCAACAGGCCGAAATACCGGAGGAACTGCTTTCACAGAAAAGCACGGTTATTTATACTACCAGCCGTAAGGATCTGGGTGTTCCTGAAATCGACCGTAAGGAACTGGAAGAGTTTATCGACGCGATCCCGGAAATTCCTGTTATTGTACGTGATAATATAAAAGAGGACGCGCGTATTAAAGCTTTTGACCTGAAAAAACGTATGTTGTATGATATCAAAGAGTTCGGGGAAGATAACGAAGGTGAGTAACGCCGATGATGTGGAAATCAAATACGGCCATATAATCCAGGTTCTGACGGACTGGATCGATACTACTATCCTTGTATCTGTTGACGGGCGCGGTATGGCCAAATCGACCGTTATACAAGCCAGGCGTTCCGCCCGTTGCGTGGAAGAAATGCCCGGCGGTGCGTTCGCTTTTGTTGCCAATACCTACAGTAACCTGGAAGATAATATAATGCCGGCCGTTCAGAAGGGCTGGCAGCTTATGGGCCTGATCGAAGGGGTACACTATGTAAAAGATACCCGCCCGCCTGAATCCTGGCGGCGTAAATGTTCGGTTATTGTAGATGATTACAAGCATGTTTACAGCTTCTGGAACGGATGCGTTATTTTTATGGGATCACTGGATAACCCTTCACTGCTTGCCGGAAAGTCTGTAATACATCTGTTTTATGATGAAGCGAAGTACGACAAGGAAATGAAAGTAAACCGCGCTATGCCTATTCTTCGCGGTGATGCGATCACTTACGGACATTCCCATTTGTTCCTGGGGATAACCATTACTACCGATATGCCGGATATCGACGAAAACGAGTACGACTGGTTTTTCCGGTATGTCAAGCAAATGGACCCGGAACGGATCATTAAAATAGTACAGGCGGCAAGTATGCGTAATGATCTGGTAATTTCTCTATTAAAAGAAGAAAGAAAAAATAAGCCTTCCCCCTTGAAGCTGAAACGTTTGAAACGGGATATTGAATATTACGACCGGGCTTTATTGAAGTTGAGAAAAGGACAAACGTTCTTTCTTAACGCTTCTTCATTCGCTAATGTTGAGATACTTACGATAGAGTATTTAAGGCGGTTGTATAATGGTACGCTGGAGCTTCACGAATTTAAAAAGTCGGTGGTGGGTATGCGTCCCGGTCTTCGCAGGGATTTACGTTTCTATGTGTTGTTTGGTGAAGGACATAAGTATTATAACGGTACCGCTTCCGGGGAAGCCGCTTACAGTTCGCGGGAACTCCGGTACCTGCACCATGATAAAACGATTGAAGGCGGTATGGACTTCGGTAATATGCTTTCTTTGGTGATCGGTCAGGCGGACGGTGCTTATTACCGGGTACATAAGAACTTTTTTGAGATACCGCCGGGCTGGTTCCGGGAGATCGCCGACCAGTTCCTCACCTTCTTCCAGAACCACGAATACAAAGAACTGGATTTGTACTATGACCGTGCAGGTAATAACTTTGAGAAACAGAAGGAGGATTACGCGGGTAAGATCAAAGACGCCATAGAAAAAGACGGCAGCGGGAACCGTACCGGCTGGATCGTAAACCTAAAGAGCCGTAAACAGGCAGTTATCCGACAGGATGCAGAATACGACTTTATGCAGGAGATTATGGGCGGTACCAACAAGAACCTGCCTATCTTGCTGGTTGATGCGGTGAACTGTAAAGAAATGGTTAGTTCCGTAGAAAAGGCAAAGGCTGAAATCAAATACCGGGGTAATTCTAAGGTAGTGTTCAAAGTGAAGAAGTCCGAAAAGCTTGCACCGAAAAAACTACCGATGTTATCCACCAATTTCTCCGACGCTTTCAAATACTTATTGATGCGCCCCGGCTGGATAGCTTTAGTACGGGGCAAGCGGACGCTACAGGCCGACTCGTTTGTGGATCAATGGATAGAGAACAGGCATAAAAGGTAATTGCCTTGTAACGCTGGAAAATTGGTTTTCCGGCGTTTTTTGTGTTACCAGGTTACGGGTACCCCTCCGGGAGAGGTCATATTTCACCTTTTAGGGGGAGGGCAACTGCTTTCCGACTTCTGAGCGGCTCGGTCTTCGGAAGGTGTCATTTTTTTAGTTTTTGAATTTTTTTTCGGCTTTTGACTGTTTTTCAGTCGTTTATCTGCATTTAGACCAAAATTTTACGCGAAAAAGTGCGTTTTTTATGTGTTTTTGTTTCATTTTTTGCCCATTTTTGGGTGAATTACCGTGTATTTTGGGGCGGTTGCCTTTCATTTTTGATTGATTTTGGGGTAATATTTTTTATAAATGTATATATTTAAGTACTTTTGCAATCGTCAAAATTACACTGCATATATACCGTCAGGACTTACGGGGTGGTACAAACTAAAGTACACACTAATTTTAAGTTACTGATATGAAAAGATTTTTTTTAGTTATTGTATTGGCCATACTAACAATGGCAGCCATTGCACAAGAACCGTATAAGGCTTATTGTGAAATCGTGGGTACTGGAAATATAACCGGTACAAAAGTAAAAATAGAAGTAGATTTCGGCCAGAAGGCAAAATGGGCAACACCAAATGCTCGTTTTTTAGTAGATGAAAACGGTGAAAAGATGAATTTTAATTCAATGATAGACGCCGTTAACTATTTGGCTAAATTGGGTTGGGAACTAATACTGGCTTATCCGGTTACACCTACACAAGGAATGAGCAAAGACCCTGTTTATCACTATATTCTTTGTAAAAAGGTAACTTCTGATGAACAGATAAAAGAGGGAATTAATTTAAAAGACAAATAGAATATTAATTATAGTGTGTAACGCTCACCCTTAATCAGGTGGGCGTTTTTTGTTACGAAGTAACGAATCGTAGAGTCGAGAAACTTTCTTTCCTAATAAACTTTTATTAACGTTTTTTTTTTTTTTGTTCAGAATTTAATGCCGACATTTGCCCCTGTCAAAGTTAACACCGCTGGTGCGGTCCGGTGAGTCTCGGTTATTGGCTCGAATAAATAACGGGCTTTTTTTATGCCCGATAAGTGCTTGTTTAATACAAGGCGGTTGCCTTTCCCTAAACTTATAACCCGATCTTCGGACGGTTTGCGGTGTTAATTTTGACGAATTAGGGGAAATGGTAACCGCCTTTCCCATGTAAAATAGTCAAAATTAACACCGTTATGAAAAATGAATTTCAATCCGGTACAAGCTATGTACCTTCGTTCCGTACTGGTAGCACGGACGTAAACACAATCCAACATCGTTATTTTCAGGAACCGAAACATGAATGTACTGTTTGTTCAACTTCTGGGGCTTATTACTTATCTGCTATCGCTTGTTTCTGTCTTACTTTTATCTATCCACCGGCTGTCATTGGTGCAGTTATATGTGTGTGTCGTGCCAAGAAAGCGAGGAAAGGAGGCCGAAAATGATATCTTATTTTATAGAGCTTAACGAATATAAGCCACAGAACCGAAAATGTGCTGAAATGGCAGAGTTTGCAAACCAGTTTGGTAATACGCTTTGCCCTGATAAAATTTCCTTTGATGCTTTTAAAACTGAACTGGAAGCAAAGGTAAAGGAGCTGAACGAGAAATACCCTAAAACAATGCCGCTGAAAATATCTTCCGGTAGCGGGTTTATTCATATAGATCAGGACACTAAAACACATAATAACGGCTGTGACAAGCCTGTAGCCTATTTTTTCATTTACCGGGTTAAAAGAATATATAGGTTTTCAGAGCGTCCCCAGATAGAAAAGAAAGGAGGTGCCGAATGATATATACTGAATATCAGCAAGTGTTACTTACTCAATTACAAAACAATGATAAAAGGATTGAGGAAATAAAGAAGGAAAAGGAAGAAATACAGGAAATGTTTCTACAAGAAAGTAAATTTAAACCGGGTGATCTGATACAGATTGATTATAAAATAAGCAATGCTACTTTTAAAGTTCGTGGCTGGATTTTCCGGATTACATTCTGGAGGAATCGCCCGTATTATCACCTGAATTTACCCAAGAAAGACGGTTCCCGCGGATTAAGGGTTAAAAGTGTATGCGACGGGGTACTGGAAAGTATAACAAGTATTTCACATATTAAATTAGAAGACTTAAAAGGAGGTGCCAAATGAATACAAATAATCCTGATATCCTATTTTTCGTTAGACGTGAATACGGCACGCCTTCCATTGAATTAAGAGCCTATAAGGTGGAGAAGGTTAACAATGAGTTTGCTTTCCTTGAACTTGAACGTTTGCGGTTGGTTGTTTTCTCCGGTGATTTTCAGTCTGTATCACTTCATCACGAGTACGGTAAAAACAACTGTCTGTATAATAGTGCCAATAATATACCGGATTTGATGAAAGACATGAAGAGGTGGCAGTTATCGCCCATTGACAGACGTAATTACGAACGGTTTAGGAAAGTCGCCCTCGGGATATACCGGCAGGCCGGAATAATTGATTTCACTACCTTAGAGACTACACCGATTAAAAACGTTTAATGAAAGATTTGTTATGAAAGATATAGAAGTAAACGGCGCACATATAACAGATGAAAGTGCCGAGATTTTGACACAGTGGCAAACTAAGACGGAACCGGTTTCCGCTTGTTACATCGAAGTTATTGAGGACCTAATCGATTTCCTAATAGAGAAAGGAGATGAAAGTACACCAACAAATGAGGTGTTAAGAAGGATTCAATTATTACGTATGATGAAAAAAGACATCGAAAAGTTGTCTAATCCTTAATATTAACAATTTAGCATACCGGCTGAAAAGGCAGCCGTTGGGTTTAAGTCCCAGGTTAGGGTTTGTTTGTGCCGGGGTGGTTCCCGGCACTCTTTTTTATGTCCTTTTCGTCCGTTTCCGTTCTTCCCACCTTTGCAGTAACCAATGATTCAAATTATGAAAATAGGAACGGACAAATGGAAGCATTTCGGAATTAATTACGCTATATGTGCCCTGTTGGGTGATTATGGTGTTCCCTTTGCCCTGGGTGCTTCACTGGGTAAGGAATACGGGGATGAAATGTCCCCCTGTAATAAATGGGACTGGAAGGATATTCTGGCAGACCTGGCCGGGATCGTGGCGGGTTATTTGACGCATGTATGTATCGTCCGGACTATAATGTAACATTTTCAACTCTACTAATATGACGGAAACGATAATTACAGCGATTATTACAGCTCTTTGCACGGGTGGCCTGACTTGGTTATTCACTCTCCGGTATACCCGTAAACAGGCGGAAGCTGACGCCATGAAGTCAGTACAGGAGGTTTACCAGGAACTGATTGAGGATATGAAGAATGACCGTAAGGAATTGAAACAGCGGATCGACGATGTAGAGAGCCAGTACCGGGAACTCCAGCAGAAATGTAACGAAATGGAAAAGGATATCAGGCAGAACGCCCGCGTAATGGATATCATGAAACCGTTTCTTTGCGGGGTGAAAAATTGCCTGAACCGTAAATCTATCACTTTCGACACTAATAACTAAAATCAATTATGAGACATGGAATCGTACACCTACTTATTCTTATTTGTTTTGCAGCTTGTTTTTACGGTTGTCGTTCTCCTCGCTCTGTTACACGAAAAACGGTTACAGAAGCAACTGGAGAAGAAAAACAAACAACTACTGACGGAGTTATTGAACTTGCGCGGAGAGATTCGAGCCATGAGGAGCACGTACTTGACGTTTACCGGGAAGATAGTACGCATATCCGTATCGACTACGACAGCCTCGGAAGAATTAAAGAAATTGATTTCAGTAACCGAAAAACTGAAAAAAGAACTGGAAAGAATCAAAGCAGTTCCCTCCGGGATCATAAGGAAACTACCAGTCAAACGGAAACAGCCGTTACCCGTAAATCCGACGTTAAGCAACAAAGCCAGGAAAAAGAAAAGACTACAAACGGGTGTAGCCTATGGACGTTCCTAAAATTCATGTTTTTCTTTCTATCCTTCTGCTTGGTACATGATAACTGGGCCAGTATTAAAAACTTTATCCGCCGGCTATGGAAAAAATAAACCTTTATGTAGCGGTAGAACAGATGAAGCGGATTACCATTTCCGGGGGTACCTTTTCTATCAAGTTCCGGAAATGGAACCGTCAGACGCGGGACGGCGGCGACATGGTGATACTTACTGCCGCCCGTTTGAGGAAAAAGGCGACGGATGAAAGCATCGAAAATTCAAGCTATAAACTATTCCTGACGGACACCACAACGGGCCGGCCGCTGAATTGCTGGGAATGTCTGGTAATGGAGTTCAACGGGAAAAGAATAACGATTTAAGATTATGGAAATAAGACGAAGTGGCAACTTTGGAATTATAGATACCGGCACCGACAAGGGTTTGATCTCCTTTTCTATCGGTGGCCGCGGTAAAGGTTGGGAACCTTCCAGCATCCAGTTAAACCGGCGGGGGGCTTTCTTTTCGCGAAAGATCAGCGTAAACGGTACCTTTATCGTTCCCATGGGTGACAATAACGACATGCCGGGCGAGGTCATGCGTTTACTGGATAAATTCTACGCCGGTGAAGGTATTATGGGTAAAATAGCCGGTTTACAGTGGGGAGAAGGCCCGCGGCTGTATGAGGATGCGATCGACGAAGAGAATAACCGTTTTTACCGGCGTTGGAAACTCGATCCGGAAATAACCGCCGACCTGGAGTCGTGGGATTACACGACGGTTCTTCACCGCTCACTCGTAGACTTAACACACATGCAGGGCTTTTTTATAAAGTTTGTCCGGAACCGTGCGCCGCGTGTAGGCAATCCCGGGCGTTTGGTACGGCTGGAACATATTCCCTACCAGAAGGCCCGCCTGGTATATCCTCCCGACGGCGAGGATGAACCGCAGGAAGTACTTGTGGGCGACTTTCCTTATCCTGATCCGGCCTATACTTACCGTTACCCG
Source organism: Bacteroides sp. 1001302B_160321_D4 (assembly GCF_015667765.1). Taxonomy (NCBI): domain Bacteria; kingdom Pseudomonadati; phylum Bacteroidota; class Bacteroidia; order Bacteroidales; family Bacteroidaceae; genus Bacteroides; species Bacteroides sp. 1001302B_160321_D4. The sequence continues at coordinate 48,937 of NZ_JADPLO010000029.1, forward strand.
GTCTTTGATCCGGCCCACCCGTTCAAATATCCGGTTTCTGTGAAATATTATAATATCTATTCCTTTTGCAAGGATTTTATGAGTACACCGCGTTTTTTGGGTGCGCTTGACTGGCTGGAGCTTGCCGGCGGTCTGGCCGCTATCCTGATCGCCTATAACGAAAACGCTTCGGCCATTTCCCTGCATATCGAATCGCCGCAGTCTTACTGGGACCGCGCGGAAGCACGTATAAAACAGGTTTGCGAGCGTACGGGCGAGAAATACACGGCCCAGATGCTGGAAGATTTCAAGGACGAAGCTATGGAGAAATTCGCCTCCAACATTACCGGAAGGCAGAACGCCGGAAAATACATGCACACGACCAAATTCTGGAATCCGGAAGCGAATAACTTTGAGGGCTGGACGGTGGAACCACTGGATAAGAAGATAAAGGATTATGTGGACGCCCAGATTAAGATATCCAATAAGGCGGACGCTGCCGCCACTTCCGGCTTCGGTCTTGATCCGGTACTTTCAAATCTGATTATAGAAAACAAACTTTCTTCCGGATCGGAGAAATTATACAGCCTGAAAGTGTATAACGCTTCTGAAACGGCTATTCCGGACATGATCCTTTGTAAGCCGTTACAGCAGTATATTAATGCCAACTTTCCGGGTACCGCAACGAAAGTAGGGCTTTATCGTACCATAGTGGAAGCGGAACAGAACGTTTCACCCTCTAACCGTATGAAAGAAAATGCGTAGTCTGTTTTTTACACCGAAACCGGAAGATGTGCCGGAAGAACCGGTAAGCGACCGGCAACCGGAAGAGAACCGGGCCGATAACACCCCGGATAAGCATATAAAGGCCCGCCGGACGAAAAACGTTCATTTTGACCGGCGGATAAAATCGGAGCTGCACCTGGAAGAGTGTTTGCCCTGGCATTTTGAGAAAGGGGCGTCTTATCACTGTATCAGTCATGGGGACGTTGACAGCCTTACTTATCTTCGTGTGATCGTGAAGCAACAACCGGTGGAATATGTTCTGATTTCTACCTGGTGTATGGCAATTACCGATGTTAAGGAGGTGGAGAAATGGCTGGAGAGAAAAGACATAGGGCACGCGGATTTTTATGTAGGTGAAATCTTTCAAGGTTCCTACGCGGATGTTTATTTATACCTAAAGAAGGTGGCGGAACGTTTCGGATCACGTGTCTGCATCTTCCGTAATCATGCTAAAGTAATGGCCGGTTTTGGTAACGCTTTTGATTTTGTAATAGAAAGCTCGGCCAATGTGAACACCAATCCGCGCACGGAGCAGACCTGTATAACGATAGATACCGGGCTGGCCCGCTTTTATAAGGAGTTCTACGATGAAATAAACAATTTCACAAAGGATTTTGATAATTGGAAACCATATACATTAAAAAGAGACCGAGCAAATGACGAAGTTATTTAATAAAGGCGGTGACGGTGCCGGTGAAATAGTCCGTGTTCTGGGATTGATCGATAATGATCTTGATTTTACCAAGTGGGAACCTATCTTACCGCTGGGTATTCGGGATTTACAGGCTATCATCGGAACGGAACCCATAGACGCGGTAGATAAGTATTACCGTGAAGATCATGCGGACGGTACGGAACCGGACGGCATGGCGGAAACTTTGCGGCTGATGCAGCAGGCGGTGGCAATGTTTACCTGGTTAAAGGTCATTCCCACTTTAGACGCACAACACGGAACGGCCGGACGTGGCAAACACCTTGGAGAGAATGAAACGGGTATGACCGCCTTACAGGAGTTCAAGGATGAAGAGAATATCCGGAACCTGGCTTATGAAGCCGTAGACGCGTTGGTGGAGTTAATGGACCGCGAAAAGTTTGATTTCTGGATGAACGGCATTAAGAAAAAGGCTATAAACCGGCTTCTAATCCAGAATAAGGAAACGTTCGATGAATATTACAATATCGGCAGTCACCGGCTTTTTCTGGTGCTTATTCCTATGATCCGGGAAGTCCAGGACGGGCAGATAATACCTGTTATCACCCGGAACCGTTATAATAAACTGATTGAAGGCGATACCGTTTTAACGGAGAAATTGCTGGAGTATGTACGCCGCCCGCTTGCACTTCTCACCATAAAAAAGGCCGTTGAACGTTTACCGGTGGAAGTTCTACCCAATGGAATCGTACAGGTACAGCAGAGCACAACCGTACGGGATAAATTGCGGGCGGAAAAAGAGGCCCGGCAATCGGTTGCTAACAGTCTGGAGCAGGACGCGGCGGCTTACCTGGATGTATTGCAGGATATCATCAGGGAACTGGATGCGCAGTCGGAAACGGTGGATTACTATATACCGGGTGTTACCGTACAATCCAAAGGAATAACCTTTTAATGTCCGGACATGGAGAAGTTTACATATAATAGTAAGACGGCGGAGGTTCCTTCATGCCTGGATGAAGTCAGCAGTGAGCAGTACCGGCAGTTTCTTATATTGTCGGTACTGATGAACCGCGGTACGATCAGCCCCGGACAGTTCCGCGTAAAATGGCTTTCTTTCCTTCTGGGCATGAAAGCGGATTACACCATGTACCGGCGTGAGATCATCCGGGAGCTGGACGGCCAACTGGAAAAGCTGGACGGCTTTTTCTCTTATACGACCGGTAAGGAGGGCGAGCGGATCGTTACGCCCATTCTGAAAACCGGGCGTAACCTGATGCAGGATTTTGGGAGCTGGCATGGTGTCGGTGACATGCTGAACGGTCTTACTTTCGGTAACTTTTGTGATTGCCTGGATTTGTTGCAGCAAAGCAAGCAGGCGGCGACAGAAAAAGACGAACCGGCTATAAATGAAATCTTCCAGGATATCACATTAAAGCTTTACCGGTACAAGGACCCGGAGAAGATGCCGGCCGTTCCTTCCTTGCTTGCCATTCATGCGGTAAACTTCTTTTCCGCTGTTTGGGAAATGGTTCTTTCCGGACCGGTTTATATTGGTGGTGAAGATATTGACTTTCGGATATTATTTCAGAAGTTGGCATCCGAGGACCGGAAGGCGGACGATAAAACCGGCTGGACCGGAATAGTCTTTGAAGTGGCGGCTTCCGGCGTGTTCGGTAATAAGAAGGAGGTGGACGATACACCCTTTTGGGATGTATTACTTTATCTGTATAAATGTAAGTTTGAGTATTTACACCAAAAACGTAACAAGAAATGAGAACAACAACAGGAACAAAAAACAAGATTAAGCAATTTGAGGGGCTACGCCTGAAAGCGTATGTATGTGCCGCGGGAGTATGTACGATCGGTTACGGTCACACAACCGGCGTAAAACCGGGAGATGTTATCACCGAGGCCCGGGCCGACGCTTTCTTTGAATCGGATATCAGGGCGGTAGAAAACCAGGTAAACGCGCTTCCCCTTCATTTGGGACAGTACCAGTTTGACGCGGTAGTAAGCTTTTGCTTTAATGTAGGTATCGGAAAATTCAAGAAATCAACGCTTTATAAGAAGATCAGAGCGGATGCGTATGAGCCATCCATACCGGCAGAGTTTAAAAAGTGGATATACGGGGGCGGTAAGATTCTTCCGGGGCTTGTTACCCGCCGTGAATGGGAGGCGAAACGTTATCAGGGATTGACGATATGATAGATATAAAGGTTTACCGTGAATACTGGGAAGGCGTACAAAAACGTATTCCTGAAATAAAGAAGGTGCTACCCGTTACCATTGACGAGGAAATGAGTAAGACGATACAGGGGCTATCAAAAGAAGAATGTCCGGTGCTCTTTATTCTGATTCCGTCGGGAACGGGTGCCAGCCTTTCGGCTGACAATGTGAGGGAAAATAATTTATGCGTTATTTTCCTTATGAGCAAGTACGATCCCCAACGTAAAGGGGCTTATGAGACTATCGAAGAGGTGCAGCCGGTTATGGAGCGTATCAAACAAATGCTGATAGAAGATTCTGCCACCGGTTGCCCTGTCACTAAGGAACTGGATTTAACCAGCCTTTCCACTCTTCCGGAATCCGGCTTTTACCGGACGTTTGCAGGGTGGAGCCTGGCTTTCTCATTTAAAACAAGATTCTAACTGAATGGCCGAGAATTTTAAAACGGATTTTTTTACCGACCGGATCGGGCGTGGAATACAGGACATATTTCAAGCCCAACTGGATATCGCTACCAAACGGATTTACCAGAAAGGCCGTGAGCGTAGGAAAGTACAGGGAACCGGGGAGATCATACAAGGGCGATCCGGTGCATTAATGGCCGCACTACAGAACCCGAATTATTCGGTCATTCCGGACGGCGAAGGAGTAATCGCACATTCTAACCTTCCATTATATACCCGCTTCCTGGATATGAAGAAACACGGTAATTACCAGATTTATAACCGGCAGATATACGGGATTCTATATCATGACACACTCGGGAAGATTAAATATGAATATCAGGATTATGTAAGGGAAAGGATAAAAGAAATGTTTGCCAGTTCGCTAAAATAGGTAATAAAATTAATACCTAAATATTTGTAGGTAATGATTTTATTACCTATCTTTGTTTCAGTAACCAATAAAACAAAGTTTATGCCTGAAATTTGTAGATTCTTCGGTATTATTATATTCCTCTATTGGAAAGATCATAATCCGCCACATATTCATTTTACTTATGGTGATTATGAATGTTCTATTAGCGTATTGGATCGGATTGTAGACGGTCAGGCTCCAGCTAAAGTTATTGCAAAAGTAAATGAGTGGATTAACTTGCACGAGGCAGAAATACTTTCTCTTTGGGAAAAGGCCCAAAAAGGGGAAAAAATAGATAAAATTGAACCATTAAAATAAACGCTTATGTTACGGGTTATAGATGTGGATTATATTAGGAATTACGAGCTTCTTGTTACTTTCAGCGACGGGAGTAAAAAGATCGTAAATTTGGAACCTTATCTTACAGGTGAGGTTTTCGGGGAGTTATTGGATAAGGAAAAATTTGTTCAATATGGTTTAACCCGTGCTACTATTGAATGGGCCAATGGTGCCGACCTTGCACCGGAGTTTTTATATGAAATTGGTATAGCTGCATATTTTTAGACCCTATGAATGATTGTTTAGCTATTCAAGATAAGAAGGAAGAAACTTTCTTATATCGGATTTTTATTTCTCACCCGGAACTAAATGCTTCTGCGGTGGCTCGACGTATGGGAATAAGTCAAAGCCTTATGTCTCAATATATAAGTGGAATAAAAAAGCCCTCACAAGAACGGGAGGCCCTAATAGTAAATACTATTAAAGATATCGGTAAAGAACTAACGATGATTGTATGACATACGAAGATATTTTATTTTTGATCGGCTTTTTCCTGGTAATATTTTTTTTCGTAGGATGTAAGCATAAACCGGCTACTTTATCCGGGTGGCTTGCTTTTGCCTTTCTTTCCTTTATCGTGACGCCTCTTATATCGGTTCCTCTAACCTGGTACATTTGCTGGATGATAGATCGGGCAACAATTAAGGATAAAGAATGTTTTGATCCTTCGGATTTTACCTTTAAGAGATAAAATACTTTCTTCTTAGTATAATAAGCCTGTAGAATGGTTCTACGGGCTTTTTTTGTGTCCTTTTCCGCCACTTTACACCAGGATAATTTTGCCTTATAAAATTTACTCTTATGGCAAAATTAAAACCTGACTATATCGAATGGGTGTTAACCCTGAACGCCTCCGATGCGCAGAAGGAAATACATAATCTTTCAGAAAAGAACAAGGAGCTCCGGGATAGCAATAAGGAGATAAAAAAGGCTATGACCGATTTAATCGCCACCGGGAAAGCTGGCGGTAAACAATGGAAAAGGCTTGATGAGCAACTGAAAGAAAATAATAAGACGATCGGCGAGAATAACAAGAAGATTGCCGAATGTGAGAAACGGCTGGATAAAACCACCATGAGTGCCAACCAGCTGGCAAGGAAGGCAAACGCCTTGCGGAAAGAGCTTCGCGATACGGTGAAATCCTTGCAGCCGGAAAAATATGCCGCCCTGGAGAAGGAACTGAAAGAAGTTGAGAAAGCATACGGGCAGGCCACGAAAAAGGCGGAAGGTTTCGGCGGTTCCCTTCTTTCCCTGAATAAGATAAAAACGGTTCTGGCCGGTGTGTTTGTCACTATCGGCGCAATGATAACCGGACAGATTGTCGGCGGGCTAAGGGATGCGATCAGTACTATTATAGAGTTCGAGAAGAAAAACAGTACTTTGGCCGCTATTCTGGGAACCACGAAAAAGAGTATCAAGGATTTAACAGATGAAGCGCGCCGGCTGGGTGCTACTACTTCTTATACGGCCGCACAGGTAACGGAACTTCAGATAGAGCTTGCCAAGCTGGGATTTTTTAAAGAGGATATTAAAGCGATGACGCCTTCCGTGCTGAAATTCGCTAAGGCTGTGGACACTGATCTTGCCTCGGCTGCTACGCTTGCCGGTGCAACATTGCGTATTTTCAACCTTGATGCGGAAGATACGGAACGGGCTGTTTCTACTATGACTATGGGATGTAACGCATCCGCTTTAAGCTTCGAGTACTTAAATACGGCAATGTCTATTGTTGGGCCGGTTGCTAATTCTTTCGGATTCACGATCGAGGAAACGACCGCCCTTTTGGGGGCTTTGGCAAACAGCGGTTTCGACGCTTCATCGGCAGCGACGGCAACACGTAATATTTTGCTTAACTTGGCTGACGGTAGCGGTAAACTTGCACTTGCCCTTGGTGGTCCTGTAGATAACTTAGAAGACCTTGTAAAGGGGCTGAAAAAGCTGAACAGTGAAGGAATAGACCTTAATAAGGCACTGGATTTAACGGATAAACGTTCGGTTGCCGCATTTAATACCTTTTTAAATGGTACTGATACCGTTTTAAATCTCCGTGATGCAGTAACAGGAGCCGAAGAGGGATTTAATGCCATGGCGGAAGAAATGGGTGATAATGTACAAGGTTCCCTCAATACATTAAGTTCAACTATCGAAGGGGTAGTTTTACGTTTCTATGAATCAAAGGGTATTCTTCGGGATTTAATAGACCTTGTTACGCTTATGGTGGAAGGTGTGGGCGGTATGATCGACATGTTTAATAAATGGGGTGTTGTCACTTATACCGTTACCGCTTATTTGGTTTCTTACTATGGAGGACTGAAAATCGCTACCATGTGGCACGCCCGTTTTAAAACGGCGACCCTTGCTTCGGTCGTTGCAGAGAAAGCGCACGCCGTACAGCTTTATATCAGCCGGGCGGCTACTCTGGCTTATGCGGCGGCCCAGGCATTGCTGCACCTGAATATTAAAAGATGTACCGCCGCCCTTCGGTTAATGAGGATCGAACTTTTGAAGAATCCATATACGGCCCTGCTCGCGTTACTCGTGGCAGCCGGTGTTGCTATCTACCAGCTTGCAAAGAAGACGGAACAGGCTTCGGCGGCGATGAAGGCCCACCAGGAAGTCGTAAAGAAAGTGAATGAAGAATATGCCAGCCAGGAAGCAAAAATAAAAACTCTTGTAGCTGCTATTAATGACGAGAACCTTTCCAACTACACCCGTAAACAAAGGCTCGCTGAATTAAAAGAACTGATACCGGATTATAATGCGGAATTGAATGAAGAAGGCAGGCTCATAAACAACAACAAGGAGGCTATAGATCAATATTTAGTTTCCTTGGAAAAACAAATCAAGTTGAAAGCTTACCAGGAGGAACTGGAAGAATTGTACAAGAAAAAAAGGAATCTTGAAAGCCAGGAATCAGAGCAAAGCGACGCTTACTGGGACACCCGCCAGCAAAATACATTGTCAGGATATAACCGGAACAGTCTTACCGCTAAAATAAGCCGTTTATTTGGTACGGAAAAAGAGGCTAACCAGTTGAAAGCCCTACAGACAACACAGAAGGATTTGGCCGGTATAGAATCAGCAATCGCCCAGATCAATAATGATATCTTAAAAACAGAGGCGACGGCCACTTCATTAACCGGAACCAATAAAGAAAATATAAATACTGAAACATCCCTCATAAAGAAACTGGAGGCCGAAAAGAAAAAGGTTCAGGAACAGTGGGCGGAAGACAGCGAAGCGAATATCGCCAAGAAAAACAAGGAAATAGAACGTATCGACACCGAAATAAAACGTTTAAACGAACTGGGGAAGGTCAAAAAGAAGGCGGAAGCCGGGGAGTATAAAAATACGGAAACGGACGCCACGTTAAAACCTCTGGAGATCGAGCACGAAAAACGTATGCTTCTAATCAAACAGAACCGGGAGAAGGAAAATAAGACGGAAGCCCAGTATATTCTCGAAGGGACGGCGGAAAACCTTCGCTATTACCGGGAACGTATCGACGCACTCCAGAAGCTGGAAGCAAAAACGCCGGCTAATAAAAAGAAATTACTCGATGAAATCCACAAGCTCGAAACAGAAGCACAGACGGCCATTTTTACGGAAACCGGCAAGCAGGAGGACGCCCGTATAAAACTGGTACAGGAGAAACGGGACGAACGGTTAAAGATTGAAACCGCCTATTACAATGTCCAGAAGGACACCATGGAAAAAGCGGTATTAAACCAAAGTATCACGCAGGAAGCCGCCGACGCCTATATGCTGGAAGTTGAAGCGGAGCACGCCGCAGAACTTCTGGAGATAAACCGTACTTACCAGAATGATATTGCCGCTTTGGAAATTACCGGTAAACAGAAACGTATAGAAACAGCGACGGAAGCGGCCGACGCCGTGCGTGAGTCTGAAATGAAGTTATTGCGTGATCGGGCGGCCATTGCTCAAAAAGTACGTGAAATAACTTCCGTTCCGGTAGGAATAACCGGTATGCAGGAAGCACACCGGAAACAGGTTCAGGATGTAGAAACGACTTATAATGCCATAATTGAGATAGCGAGGCAGGCGGGAATTTCTACCGTTGGTTTGGAGAAACAGAAACAGCAGGAAATTAGCCAGCTTGAATTTGAGTACCAGAATAGTTTATACCAGATTCAATCCCAGATCGGCGTATCATGGGCACAGGAATACCAGAATGAACTGGCCCTGTTAAAGAATCTGCACGATCAGGAATTAATAGATGAAAAGACATACCAGCGTAAAAAGCTGCAAATGCAGATGAATAACGCTAAAAAATACTTTGACTACTATTCCGGTCTTTCCTCTTCCATGGTGGAAGCCATTCAACAAGCCGAAATCGACCAGGTGGAAGCAAAATACGATGTTCTCATACAGGAAGCCGAGAACAACGGTGAAGATACTGCCGCCCTGGAAGAAGAGAAGGAAAATAAGAAACTGGAGATTCAAAAGAAGTACGCGGATGTAAACTTTGCTATCAAGTGTTCCCAGATCATAGCAGATACGGCCGTTTCGATTATGAAGGCGTACGCGGACCTCGGGCCGATTGCCGGAACCGTTGCTGCAGTAATGCTTGCGGCTACCGGTGTGGCCCAGCTTGCATCGGCCAAGGCAGAACGGGACAGGATTAAAAACATGTCCTTGAAAAACACCACCGGCAGCAAGACCGCCACGGCTGAACGTGTTGTTTCCGGTTCTTCCGGTGGTGGGTATTATGAAGGTGGTTACACCGGTCCCGGCGGACGTTATGAAGTGGCCGGCGTGGTTCATAAGGGGGAATATGTGGTACCACAGCCGGAAATGAATAATCCTAAAGTGATCGACGCCGTTAGCACTATCGAAGCGATCAGGCGGCAGCGTACCAGTGCCAACCCGTTACCACAGAATCCGGGTGAATATTATGAAGGCGGTTACGTGACTTCCCCTGCAGGTGATTCTTCCTACCGGGAGTTCCTGGAAGCGGCAAAGGAGCTTCGCGCCTCCTGTGAGGCTATCAAATTGATAAAGGCCTATATCGTTTACCAGGATTTGGAGAAGGCCAAAGAAACTATAGATAACGCCCGCGACACCTTTACACGCGGAAAATAAGTAATCATTATGCTAAAGATTAAGACGAACAAAGGTTATCTGGACTTAGGGGGTGACTTTACCGTACAGATCGACGAGAAATCCCCCGTCATGAACGACCGGGGATCACAAACCGTACCGGTCACGGTTCCCGTCACTGCCAACAATGCAGGGATAACCGGTTTTGCCCACCGGCTCGACATGGGTGTAAAACCGATGAATGAAGATCAGACATGTACGGTATTGGACGGGGTGTATAAACGTACCGGAAAGATAAATATCGTTTCCGCCGGCAGGACGGAAGGAATTACTTTAAATATCGGTTTTGACAATTCGGAAGCCTACAGCGCCTGGAAAGCAAAGAAACTGAACTCGATCACATTACCCAGCATAAGCGGCGGTACCGTTAGCGGTCTTATGTCCTCTATAAACTGGTTCTTCACGGATTCCCATGAAGATTTTGCCATATTTCAAATAGTAGTCAAAAATGATTCCAAGGACGGCACGTATTACCCGCAATACATAAACCGTATCACTTTGGATTCAAACGGTGAATATGCCTTATGCTATCAGGCAAGGACGGAAACACTACTGATAAATGATACCCCGACCGAAACGAGTTTACCGGAAGGGTACGGCGTGGCCCCCTTCTTATACGTGCACCGTGTCCTGGACTTTATATTTTCAGAATTTGGTTATACTATAACCGAAAATCCTTTTAAGACGGACAAGGAACTTTCCAGCCTGGTAATCCTGAACAATGCCGCCGACTGTTGCGTGACGGGTATCCTCAATTATGCCGATTTAATGCCGGATTGTACGATTGAGGACTTTTTAAACGCGCTGTATGTACGTTTCGGACTGGTTTATAATGTCTCTTCCGATACGAAAACGGCCACTTTAAGACTGATCCGGGATATAATGGAAGATGAACCTGCCGTTGATCTGTCCCGGAATCTGACGGCGGAACCCCTTATCAATTATGAAACGGCCCGTCAGATAAAGTTATCGGCCAAAACGTCTTTTACCGGTGCCGCGCCTTCGGTGGAACGGTACGAGGACTATATCAAGGGGAACGAAAAAATGGTTATCCGTGTAAGCCGTTTCGATCCTTCCCAGGCCTCCGTGTGGCTGAACTACGAGAAGACCACCGGCAACTGGTACAAATGGGATTCGGGCAACAAGAAGCATACGTTATCATCATCCAGTTTCTTTAACTGGGACCGGAAGACGGAAAACGTAGAGGACGAGGAGCTGGCGAGCGATGATGAATGCGTGTTTATGGATTTTGCCCCGAACGGCCTTCTTTCCCCGTATTACCTGGCCGGGTATGTGCACCGTTATACCTACCTGAAAACCTCTTCCGATGATGAAGAGGATTCGGAAAAGGAGGAGACGCCGCTTTCCTTCGCTTTCGCTTTTACAAAGGCCGTTACGGAAAGTACGGATTATTCCTTCGGTTCTATTTTACCATACGCTCCGGACGGCGGAGAAATTACGTTAAAAGACGGCAGCAAACATACGATATCGCTTTTATTCCAGTTTGAAGACGGTCTGTTTGCCAAGTTCTGGCAGAAGTATGACGCCGTATTAAGGCACTCTTTTAACCAGGTGGACACAAACACCCTTTTACCGGTTCACCAGCTTATGAAAATGGATGTCTTGACCCCGGTAGCCCTGCGGGGGCAGTACATGCTTCTGGACGGCCTTTCCTATTCGCTTCCTGCGGGTAAACTGGTACCGGTAAACATTACGTTGCGTTCCCTGCGTCTGATCGGTCCCTATAATCTGGATAATGAACAGGGCATTCCCGTGTGGGGCGGTGCTTCCTACGTGTGGGTCGTATATTCTTCCAATTTGCAGAGTGTACAGGCCGGAAGGGTGGAATATTGGGAAGATTATTACCGTTATCACTGGATGTATGCTGTGTACGGTTGCCGTGTATCGAATACGATATATGACGGGTATGTTACGCCGTCAACGGATGAGGATATATTAAAAAATCCGCCCACCGCACAGGATAACATCATAGAAAAAACTTACAAATGTAAGATAGAGGTTGAAATCGAGGTAAACGAGCGTTCCGGCGCGGCCAACTATTTTTGTTACGAAACGGAAGAAGTCGAATACCAGGTAAGGTTTGTCGCATCGAGGGTGCTTAGCTGATCCCGTCCTTTATTCTTCCTTTGATAAACCCAACTTTTGCAGCATGGAAAAGCAGAATAATATCATCCTTGCCCCGTCATCTTCACAGGTGACGGAGCTTTATAAGCTTTGGAGGGAAAACCATGCGGGGCGGCTCTCGGACTTTTACAAGTTCCTGACGTCTCCCACGGATCAGCGTGATCGTTTCCTTTCCGGACTTGAAAATAAGAGTGAGTTTAACGGAATATTCATCGTTAACACCTTTGAATTATGAGTTTGACAGCAAACATTGATCCGACGGAAAACGCCTTTACCGGAAACCCTGTTTATCTTTCGGTAGAAACTACTTCTATGGCGACTTACAATATAATGTATTTCGTGAACTTTGAATTTATGCGTTCCATATTTACCGGTAACGGTAATGGAAGTTTCAAGGTGAATATCGCGGAGGTCCTGGAAACGCTTTTTGTTGATATTCCCCCGTTAACGGACAGTTCCGAGATGTTGATAAGCCTTTCCGATAAACGGTATAACAAGGCGGTCGTCACGATCACCCTTCAAAATGAGGAGGAAGAAACGGCCACTTTGGTTGTTACTGCCTGGCGTGGCGGTATATCCAAACGGGCTTTTAAGAAATTGCATGAAGAAGGTAATAACATCTTTTCTTTGAAGTTCTTGAATGAATCCTGCAATTTCTTCTTTACCACCCGGAGCAATGACTGGCGTATAACGATGCGCGAGACGGAACTTTACCCGCTCTGTTTCATCTATCCGGAGCACGAGCTGAAAATAACGGAACTTCTTACCGGACAAAGCCTTGCAGTACCAGGCACGGCAGGGAATTTCTACGCCTTGAACCTGGAGGCCGTAAGACTTAAATTCTTTACCGATTACGGGGTACTGGCCAACCTTTTTGACGTGTATAGCGGTGAAACGTTCGCTCTCCGGATCGGGATCGAGCAAAGCCCGACGGTCCGCGAGCGTTACCGGCTCCGGTTCCTGAACAGTTACGGGGTTTACGAGGTGTTTTCCCTGGAAGGCGAGGCGAGCGTAACTCCCGGCATGGATGAAGACGAAGACGCTGTTTTCCGGCGTTACGATGAAATTACCGATGATTATTATTCGGATCGCATACGTACGGAGATACAGGAAGCCGTAACGGTTAAGACGGGATTCAAACGCCCGCAGGAAATACGCTTTCTTCTTGACCTGCTTTCCTCCGATGATGTCTACCTGGCAGGTTACGGCCGGGAAGAGATCAAGGTAATTCCTTCGGCGGAAGAGTTTTCTTACCGTGTCCGTCCGGACGCGCCGCAGAACGTGACGTTAAAGCTCACGTTTGCCGAGAAGGAGTCCAACTGGACGGGAGAAATCACGGAAAGCGGCTACCGGAAACCGCGGGTTCATTCCAAAGAGTTCAGTAAACAATTTAATTAATGTATCTATATGGCAACACAGGAGTATATCGATGATCTTATTATAGTCATTGAAACCGCGGAGGACGCGGAAAGCGTTACCAACCAAATGGTGGCGGCGGTTCTTGGCTTCTTGAACGAACACCTGAAACTGGTTTCCCAGGGTAAGGAAATCGAGGCGGAGGAAGCCGCCCGCATTGCCGCCGATGCAGCCTTGCAGAAGGCTATCGACGCCGTTTCTCTACGTATCGACCGGCTTGTCGGCAACAACGCTTCGCAGGCAATCGACAACTTTAACGAAATTCTTGCTTTTCTGGACGGGCTTAAAGACAGTGATTCGCTGGCCGCATTGCTGGCCGATATCAACGCCCGTATCGGCAGCGAAGACGGTTCACAGAGTGAAGACGGTTCCCTTTGGGGAAAGCTGAAAAGTCTGTCCCAGGATATTAGCAGTTGTTCCGAGGACATAAGCACGTTGCAGGCAGACCGTGACGAAATGAAACAGGAGTTGCAGGAAACTGCCGGGCGTCTGTCTTCCACCTTTACCAATGTAAACAACCTCTTGAACGCCGGCAGCGTTTATAGTGATCTGTCGGGGGTGTTTGCAGCATTGAAAACGGCGGGGAAGATTGACGATGTCCGGAAAAACGGCGTGATCCTTTCTTTCCTCACTGCCGACGGCTGGGTGACGAAACAATTTAAAGGCAATCCGGACACGGATTTTGAGAATGTCGAAAAGTGGGAGGATTTCGGCAGCGGCGGTTCAGGCGGCGGGAATACCTATAATGTAACCGGCAGTGTGCCGCTTACGGAAGGTTTCTATACCCTGGCTTCCGCCATTGCCGCGGTACCGGAGAAGTGGCGCGGCCGGGGGCGTGTCATCACCTTTGAAACATCGCTCGGCAAATGGGAGACGTACCAGTTTACCGGAACCGCCCTGGATGCCTGGGACCAGGAGGCGAGCTGGGAAGAGTTCGGCGGCAAAGGAACGGTAAAGAGCGTAACGGTAAACGGCGAGAAGCAGACGCCGGACGCGGCCGGTAATGTGAATGTAAACGTGGATATCCTGGAAGTGGACGAGACTTTGTCCGCCGATTCCACCAATCCGGTAGAAAACAAGGTAGTAACCGCCCGTTTTAACGAGGTGGACGCTTCCACGCTGTTTAACGTAAATGCGGAGGTAAGCGAGGATGAAACATCCGTCCGTCTGTCTTTCCAGAACAAAAGCGGCGCGGAAATTACCGCCGTGGATATCCCGGCCGGTTCCGGTGGAGGTTCCGGCGAAACGGTGGCTACTAAAATTGTCTTGAATGCGGCTGTAGATAACGCCATAATCAAGGAAGGCGGAAACGCCCGTCTTACTTATACATACGATCACCAATACACCACGGGGGATGAAAAGGGGGAATCTACCGGGCAAAAGGCGGATATCACCGTTACGATCAGGCGTGGAACAACTACCATGTATTCCCAGACGGTCAGCGATGTTTCCAAAGGCAGTTACGAACTGGACCTTTCAAGTTACTTGCTTGTTGGGAATACCGATATTTACGTAGTGGCAACCACAACCGATCCGACTACCGGCAAGAAACAGACCCGACAGGCGTTTACATCCGTGAAGGTTGTCAGCCTTTCCCTTACCAGCTCTTACAATCTGGCCGGAGCCATAGCCGCAGGCGGTTATACCCTGGCCGACACGATTAATATCCCTTATGCCGTGAGCGGTTCCGGAACAAAGGTCGTCACGCTTTATCTGAACGGCCGGCAACAGAACGCGCACACCATTACAAGATCGGGAACGACAAACGGCAGTTTCAGTTTGTCCCCCTCTTCGCTTGTGACCGGCCGGAATACCGTTCAAATGGTTGCCGAAATGGAGGCTTCCGCCGATCTCGTGTTAAAGTCTGAAAGTATCTATATTGATATTCTGAAATCCGGAGGATCGGCACCGTTCATCGGCACGATGATGAGTTTTCCGGACGGCCGTATTTTTACGGAGGACCATCTTGTTCCGCGCTTGGAAGCGGGGCAGTACGAACAGGTAAAATTTGACTTTGTGGCTTATGATCCTGACGCAACGCCGGCTCAAATGGACGTTTACCGGGACGGGGTGAAAACGCAGTCTGTCAGTGTGGCCCGTACTACGCAGACATATACCAACCGTTTTACGGAGCAGGGCGAGATCACTATGAAATTTAAGACGGGGGCCACGGAATACCCGTTTTATATCGACGTAACGGAAAGCGGGATCGACTTGCAGGAAACTACCGCCGGGCTTGTACTGAAACTTTCGGCAGCCGGGCGGAGCAACAGCGAATCCGATCCGGGAGCCTGGGATTATGGCGACATACATACGACATTTTCTGGTTTCGACTGGAGCAGCAACGGCTGGACGGGTGACGCCCTGAAACTTACGGGAGGCGCGAAGATTGAAATCGGGTACCGGCCGTTCTCCACGGATGCAACCACTACCGGGGCTACCTATGAAATGGAAATTCTTTGTTCGTCGGTAACGGACCGGCAGGGGGTGATACTGGACTGTATGGCCGGCGATATCGGTTTCCAGATGACAACGGAGCAGGCCCTTATGCGTGTTTCCGGCGGTACGGAAGTAAGTACGAAGTTTGCAAGTGATATGAACCTGAAAATGGCCTTTATTGTCGGGGCCAAGGCCGGTAAGCGGTTGCTGGAACTTTATGTAAACGGAATCCGTTGCGGAGCGGTGCAGTATGGGGCTACCGAAGGATTACTGCAGGCGGAACCGGTGAACATCCGTTTGTTCAGTGATACGGCGGATGTGGAGATCAGGAATTTCCGTATTTATAACCGTGCGCTTACGGATGATGAAGAATTGAACAATTACATGGTAGACCGGACTACGTCGGACGAAATGGTCCTGTTATTTGAAAAGAATGATGTTACGGGGGACAACGGTACGGATATCGACATAGACAAGTTACGCGCCCAGGGAAAGGCGGTTATGCGAATTGTCGGCGATGTGAACCTTGTCAACGCCACCAATAACAAGAAATTCGAGGTACCGGTCGATATCTATTTTTATAGCCCGCAGGGTAAGGAGTACGATTTTGTAGCAAGGAATGTCGGTCTAAGAATACAGGGTACATCATCCACCACTTATCCGCGTAAGAATTACCGTCTTTATTTCTTGCGCCTGGAAAAATACGGTACCACGCTGGAAGTTAACGGCGTGGATGTGCCGTCCCTTGAATACAGTTTCAAACCGGGAGCACGGCCGATCAGTATATTCTGTTTGAAAGCGGACTTTTCCGATTCTTCCGGTACACATAATACCGGTGCGGTGCGTATTGTGAACGACGTTTGGAAGAGGTGCGGGTGGCTGACACCGCCGCAGGCTGCATATAAGGGGGAATATGACGTACGTATAGGCGTGGACGGTTTCCCTATGGACCTGTTTTATGACAACGACGGCACCGGTGCGAATACTTATCTGGGAAAATACAATTTCAATAATGAGAAGTCGGAAAGTGCGATCATTTACGGTTTTGAAGGAATTGAAGGATTCAACGACGAAGCGGCCCTGAACGGGCAGCGTAACAAATGTATCTGTCTGGAGTTCCTGAACAACTCCGAGGCCCTTTGTCTGTTCGGGACTACCGACATGTCTTCTTTTGATGATGCGCTGGAATTTCGTTTCAAGGCGGACACTACCTGGGCGGATGCACACGAGGACGACAAGGCGGCAGTTACAAGGCTTTGGAACTGGATCGATTCATGTAAGGATGATCCCGCCAAGTTCCTGGCGGAATATAACCAGTATTTCGGTAATGACAGCCCGTTTGCATGGTATCTGATTACCGATTACTTTATGGCTGTGGATAACCGGGCAAAAAACATGATGCTGGCGACTTGGGACTCTCTGATCTGGTATTTCCTTCCTTACGATATGGACACGCTGTTCGGTGTGCGTAATGATTCGGTACTGAAATACGAATATACCATTACCCACGAAAGTTTTGACGATAGTATCGGTAGTTATGCTTTTGCCGGCCATGATTCCGTTTTATGGGAACTGGTACGGTCTTGTCCGGACAAATTGCGTGAAGTGGCGGAAACCTTGCGTAGCAATATGAGCCTTGAATATGTCCTGCAAGTATTTAACGAGGAACAAATGGGCAACTGGTGCGAGCGGATTTATAACAAGGATTCGGAATATAAATATATCCTTCCGCTTACCGAAGGGGTGACAACCGGCAGCGGAACCAGTTATTATAATTATCTGTATGCCTTGCAGGGAAGCCGTTATGCGCACCGTACTTATACCATTCAGAACCGTTTCGCCCTTTTGGATAGTCAGTATGTGGCCGGTACTTACCGTCGTGACAGCTTCGCGGCTTATTTCGGATACAAGTTCGGCAGCGATAACCGGAAAATTCGGATTACGGCCTCCGAACGGTATTATTACGGGTACGGGTACACGTCCGGAACACCGCACCAAAGCGCGGTACTTGCAGAAACGGCCGGGGCTGTGGTGGAACTGACAATGGACACGGATTTAATTGTAAACGATCCGCAATATTTCTACGGTGCAAGCCGTATTCGCGGGCTTGATCTGACGGATGTAGCCCACGCCATTGTCGGCACGTTGAACCTGAACAACTGCACGGCCTTGCGTGAACTGAATGTTAGTTGTGAGGCCGGACAGACGACATTTAACGCCCTTCTGGTGGGTAATTGCCGTAATCTTCGAAAACTCGACATATCCGGACTTAAATCTTCTTCCTTTACCGGTATGGACCTTTCAAGTAATACCAAACTTGAAACCTTCCTGGCCGGTGATACATCCCTTACCGGTGTGACATTTGCCGGCGGTGCGCCTCTGGCCGTTTGCGTCCTTCCCGGAACTTTGCAGACGCTCGAACTCCGGTACCTGAACAAACTAACCAATGCAGGGCTGCAGCTGGAAGGTACGGCAAATATCACGCGCCTTGTGATTGATAACTGTAGCCTGATCGACTGGAACACGTTATTACAGCAATGCAGTGCGACCAGCTATCTACGAATTACCGGTATAGATATGGACGGGAACGGTAATTTGCTTCGCAGGCTTATGACAATGGGCGGCGTTGATGAAGACGGGGGAAACGTGCAGACGTGCCGCCTGGTAGGTACGTACCGGCTCACCCAGTCCATGTCGGATGAAGAGTACGCCGCCACCTGTGCACATTTCCCGGAACTGAATATCATTCAGCCGCAGTTTGTCGGTATAAAAATAGATCAGACGGTAGGAGACGGGGAAAAGATTACGAATCTGGATAACTCTACCGGATATGACTATAATACTGAATTTACCCCGTCTTCCCATATATTGGAAGTGTTGTCGAAAAGACGTTGTATTCTGGCTAAAAAGACGGCGGAGGGTGAAATGACCTGTTACCCGCTTCATGATGAGAACCGAAATAAATACGCGGATAGTGACAGCGTGGAGAACGCCACGGATGCAGTATTAACCGGATCGGAAGGTGAAGTTTACATATATGAGCCTCATTACTGGTACAAGGGAGTAACGGACGTGCTGAATCAGTGCCTTTACGGTTTTATTTCAAGTAATGAGGATGCGCCGGCAGCAGCAGGGTACACCAGTATAAGATTTACCCGCGAGGAACTGGATGTGACGGAAGGGATCGGGATTCGTAAGAATACGGATTACACAACCATTGAAGAGGCGAAGAATGAATACGAATCCGGATCGTTCGCCCTGGTGGACGTCCGGGATTACAAGCAGGTTCGTTTTCCCGGTTTTGCTTCTACTCTTTACGGTGCTGTATTTATAGATGATGCCGGGAAAATAGTAAGTCGGATCAGCGTTTCAAATGCGAACGGTTTTATCAATGGTATGTATCTGTTTTGTGCCGTTCCTGTAGGGGCTACGAAACTGGCCTTTACTTTCCTTAATTCGGCGGCCTTCGATTTCGTTTTACTCACAACATCGGAAAGTGTGGAAGCGATCGAGCCGGACTGGGTAGAGCATACGGAATGCCTGGGCGGTGTTTATGAAGCCTATCTGATTGATGATGTGCTGCGTTCTGTCAGTGGTGTTTCAAGTGTAGGAACTATTTCACAGAGCCAGGCAGTCAAATACGCCCAGAACAGGGGCAAAGGTTTCCAGCTGTTCGACTGGGAGATGCACAAGGATGTGGGTAATCTGCATTTCTTTAAATACGGTAATACCGATTCGCAGGGAGTTTGCGGATATGGAACAAACAATTACCAGAAAGTGACAGGCCTTACAAATGCGCTGGGGATGCGTGATACGGTTTCTTATTATAAGGAAAAGGGCGGTTCCAATCCACAGGCGGAAGGTGCTTACCGGGACGGTGTAAATTATCAGTCCGTCAATGTGCTGGGATATGAGAATTTCCAGGGAAACAAGGCGGAATGGTTGCAGTATGTCACAGTAAACAAGACGGCGGCGGACGGAAGGTGGTTTATTACCATGCCGGACGGAACGGAACGCGTTGTACAGGGAATTACTGTTTATAATGCGGATATTTATCCTACCCACATGGTTTGGGGCCGGTATATGGATTTGATTGCGGCCAAGGAAGGCGGTTCCACTTCCTCTCATTGGTTCGACAGGTTCTATGTGGGTACCGGGCTTTCTCGTGTGGTGTATCGGTCGTACGTCAGCGCGAACGCGTTCGGCGGTGTTTCGTGTGCGAGCGCGAGTTACGATTCATCGTACACGTTTGCGTACATCGGCGTTCGGCTTGCCTTCAGGGGCATCATACGCTGGGCGGGTAGCGTCGCGGCCTTTAAAGCCATAAATCAGGCAGATTAAGATAAAAAATAGCAACGTAAAACGTTGTGCGGGTAGCGCAGGCGTCCGGAAGTAAGACGGGTGCCGGTGCTTCCTGAAAGTACAAAGGCGGATTTCCTCATATACACTCGTGTGGTGTATCGGTCGAACAACAACGCGAACGCGTTAGGCGGTGTTTCGTATGCGAACGCGAATAACGATTCATCGAACACGAATGCGAACATCGGCGTTCGGCTTGCAAACAATTAGGATAAAGAAAAAGCGCATAAGCCTTAAAGATTGGCGTACAACAGTGGGGACGTGTCCCCGGCGTGGAGCCAAGAGGAATGAGCCTCGCCAACAGCAGCCGTTTACGGCTGGAAAGGGGAAAAATAAAGCGCAGGGCAATGGGGTTTGGTAGGAATTTTTTTCGAAGAAGCCCGGCCCGGGGAATTGAAGGCTAATTTAATTATCATGTGGAGAGAAGATAATATTATAGAAGAGATTGTCGAGGACTCCAATATAGAGGACGCCATAAAAACGGTATTGCGCAAAAGAAGACGAAAGCGCAGCTTTGCCGGGCGTAGAATACTGGCGGATGTCCCGAAGGCAGTAGAGAGGATCAGGCAGCGGATCAGGAGTGGGCGGTTCAAGCTCGGAGGATATCGGGAAATGACCGTAGACGACGGGCCGAAGGTAAGGACCGTACAATCGGTTTCCCTGGAGGACAGGATCGTTCTTAACGCTGTTATGAATGTGGTGGACCGGCATTTGAAAGTACGTTTTATCCGGACTACTTCCGCATCCATTAAAAACAGGGGAACGCATGACCTTTTACAGTATATCGTTAAAGATATAAAGGATGATCCCGAAGGAACCCTGTTCGGGTACCAGTTCGATATAACGAAATTCTATGAAAGCGTAGACCAGGACATTTTGCTGGATGCAGTGAAAAAGATGTTCAAGGATAAAATATTAATCGGAATCCTGGAAGAGTGCATCCGCATGATGCCTAAAGGCGTAAGTATCGGGCTAAGATCATCACAGGGGCTTTGTAATTTGCTTCTATCCATTTACCTGGATCACCGGTTAAAGGATCAGGAGGCAGTAGCACACTATTACCGGTATTGTGACGACGGTCTGGTGCTTTCCGGTAGTAAGAAATACCTTTGGAAGGTTAGGGATATCATTCATGAACAGGCCCGTAAAGCCCGCCTGGAGATTAAAAGCAATGATACCGTTTTCCCGATCACCGAAGGTATCGACTTCCTGGGATATGTAACCCGCCCGGATCATGTACGGTTAAGGAAGCGTAACAAACAAAAGTTCGCCCGCAAGATGCACAAGGTTAAAAGCAAGAAACGCAGGCAGGAGCTGACCGCCTCATTTTACGGGCTTACAAAACATGCCGATTGCAAGAACTTATTTTATAAACTAACAGGAAAGAAAATGAAAAAATTAAAAGATCTGGGCTACAAGTACAAGCCTAAAGACGGACGGAAACGATTTACCGGGGCAAGGATCAAGTCGCCCGAACTGATGAACAAGGATGTGATCGTACTTGATTATGAAAAGGATGTTCCGACGAAAAACGGAAACCGGACTGTTATAAAGCTGGAACTCGACGGCAAGGAGAGAAAGTATTTTACCAGCCTGGAGGAAACACTTTTCATTTGTGAATCAGCGGCAAGAGACGGAGAACTGCCTTTTGAAGCACATTGCGAAGGTGAAGTAAGTGAAAAAGGATTGATAATTATACATTTTACTTGAAATGATACGAATTTATGCAGACAGCAAGGCGGAACCGGTAAGATGTACCAACCGCCGCCGGGGAATCTGGCGTATTACGTGGGATTACCAGGAAACAGAGACAGCAGAAGGAGTGCAGCGTAGTTACATGGAAGAGACGTTCGATCATCTACCCGCACTGGCAGAAATCAAGGCGGTTATTAATGAATGGTATAACCGGAAGATAACCGACACGATCGAAAGCGGGTACGTATGGAACGGCCTGAAAGTCTGGCTTTCCATGGAGAACCAGATGAATTATAAGACGGCGTACGATCTTGCCTTGCAGACAGGCGGGGAAAACCTTCCTGTTACTTTCAAGCTCGGGGAAGAAGACAACCCGACGTTTTACGAGTTTGCAAGTATGCAGCAACTACAAGAGTTTTACACCGGTGCCGTGAAACATATACAGGAGACACAAAAGGAAGGCTGGGAACTTAAAAAGGCGATAGACTGGAGCGTTTATACGTTGGAGTAGAAAAAGTGAAGGGGGAAGCGGGAAACACGTTTCCCCTTCACTCTTTTAGTTATAACATATCATCAAAGGCGTGTATTCCCGCTTCGCGTTCATCTTCCAGAGCATGTGCGTAAACCATTGTCATAGTTATAGAACTATGTCCCAAAAGGTGGGATAGCGTTACGATATCATGTGTTTTCTTATAATACAAGGTAGCGAATGTATGCCGCCCGGTCTTTGAACTGATATCCTTTGTTATTCCTACTTTACCGGCTATTGTTTTCAATACCCGGTTTATATCCTGATCCGTGGGAAGGTTCATAAACAAGTTACCTTTTGTACGTCCGGCCCGGTAATATTCATAGATATAACGTGCCGGGTCCGATAAGGGTACAGTTACCGGTATTTTTGTCTTACCTCGTGTGTAGTGTAGTTCATTCCCTATGAACTGGTTTATCTGCAATGCTTTTGCATCGCCTATATGCAAAGAAGTAAAACAAAGAAACAGAAAAAAACGGAGTACGTTCTGGGTACATTCTTCCAGGCGGCCGGACCGGTACAAGGCGGTCAGACGGAGGAGTTCTTCTTCCGTCAGGTATATAACTTCACTTTTGGGGCGACGTATCTTTATGGCCGCGAACGGGTCCTGGTCCATATAACCGCCGCGTATGGCGGCACCTACATATATTTTGATAGTAGCCATGTTACGCCATGCCGTAGAATCCATGTTACCTATTTTGCGAAGATATGCAAAGAAAGACAGGAGAAATTCGTGGGTAATCTCTGAAAATACAAGGCCGGGTGCGAATGTTTCCAGTTTCTTGATGATAGAAACGTGATGTTTCCAGGTACCGAAAGAAATAGTTTTGCTAATTTGTTTGAGGTAAACCCGTGCAAAATCAAAGAAGGTACCAAAATCGGAGGGATTGTTATACTGGCGGAAGAAACTTTCTTTTGTCAGCGTCTCATTTTTAAGACGGGCACGGACAAATATATCGCTTACTCGTGAACGGATATTGGAGATGATTAAATTTTTATCCTTACTTTCTTTGTCCCGGCCTTTTATCACTTCGTTTTGCTCATCCCATTCTTTAGAGGTGACACTTAACCTTACCGCGATCCTTATTTTCTCGCGGTTGATATAAAATTCCACATACAGGGGGAGCCGGTCGGTTTTGCCTTTTTTGCCTTGTCTTACAACTCTTATTGCCGTCATTTTTATATGCCTATTTTATGCCTGTAGAGGGGATATGCCTACAAATATGCCTACACAGGCAGGTTATTAAAAGTTAAACGGGGCGAAAGTAAAACGTTTAATATCAGCTATTTAAAAGAAAAATCCGATAACATTTAACTGTTACCGGATGTTAATAGTGATTCCGAAGCGATTCGAACGCTTGACCCACGCCTTAGAAGGGCGTTGCTCTATCCAGCTGAGCTACGGAACCAGCCTTATTTGCGGATGCAAAGATAGTGCTTTTTATGAAAATTCAAAAACTTTCCGGCACTTTTTTATTCATGTTTTTCTTTATGGCTATGAATCAGTAATTTATAAAAGAGAAATATTTTGTTTAGTTATATGGTTTGGGATGAATAAATAGGAAAACGTCATTTTTACGAAGAATAACG